>CADAAN010000073.1 GCA_902785935.1 uncultured Pseudomonadota bacterium | reverse complement strand
CGGCTTTTTTAATCACCGGCACAAAAACGACCTGATAAGGTGCAATACGAGGTGGCACAACCATGCCTTCATCATCAGCGTGCGTCATAATCACACCGCAAAGCTTGCCGACTTAAAAAAACGCAAGACAGCCGTTTTTCAAAAATAAAATTTACCGATAGCGAATCGAAAAATAGTTCAGTAGGTCTCTATCCATAACTGGCACATACCATCTTCGCAATCTTCGTTGCAGGCTTGTATAATCGTTGACATACTGACTTTTGTTATCGGCTGATCTCCGTTCGGGTCATATATCATGCCGGAAGTAGCACCGGAAATTGAAATATGACCTGAATTTCCGTGACCGACATTGCGAAACCATTCAATCGGTATGGCATACTCCCAACCGGCAGATGTAAAGGCAATACATGATTTGGCATCCGTAAAAGACATCACAATTGCACCGGCTAAATAACCTTTGTTGACATAACCATAATCCATCTCCAAAATACCGATTGGCAATTTACAGCCATAATCGCCTAGACCCGCAACACCATCCACCTTTTGACAATTTTCAAGAATATGATACTTTACGATATCATCGGCATCAACTATGTAAGAATTTTCATCAAAATTTGCCCCATCAAGTTCAATCAAACGTTGTAAAACGCCGATGATTGCCAGAACGCCCAGCATTTCAATCATACTTCTTCCCGATTCGTTTTTGCTTTTCATAATTTTTCTCCTGTTTCCTGTATTCTCATAAAAAAAACCACCTCGAAAAATCCAAAGTGGGAGCCCTAAAAACTGTCGTGGACAGACTCTCTTATTCGTCGCAAAATTACGCTTATTTCGAGAACTCCCAATAAAAGGAGTTATTCCACGAAGATGTTTTTAGGAACACCATAGCCAACCCGACTACATTTTTGATTATCACATAAAAAAAATACTCTGTCAATAAAAAAAAATTTAAAAAGGTCTTGATTTTTATTTTAAATCGTGTATAAAGTTGCTTCGTTAACCGGCGCAAAGGGCGAAATGGCATGCCTGAAGCGCTTGAAATCAATCCATTTATAAAAACAAAAAGTTCCGCGAAAAAACGCTTTTCAGCGACAAGTACCGGAAAAATCAAAAAAAACGCTGCCTTTAAAAGACACCTCCTCTTTAACAAGGGCACAAAAATGAAAAGACAGGCAAGAGGTACTTCTTTGGTATCTGAGTCTGATGCAAAAATTGTTAAAAAGTTTTTACCGTATTTATAAGGAGGATTTGTTATGTCACGTATGAAAAGAGGTATGATCGCTCACGCTCGTCATAAAAAAATTTTGGATATGGCGAAGGGTTACAGAGGTCGCAACAAAAACGTATTCAGAGTTGCTGTTGAAAAGGTTGAAAAGGGTTTGCAATATGCTTACCGTGATCGCCGTGCGAAAAAGAGAAGCTTTCGCGCATTGTGGATTCAACGCATCAACGCCGCAACACGTTTGCATGATATGACTTATTCTCGATTTATCAGCGGGCTTATCAAAGCCGGCATTGAACTTGATCGTAAAGTTCTCGCTGATATCGCTTTGAAAGAGCCCAAAGCTTTTGCTAAGCTTGTCGATTCTGCCAAAGCAGCTCTTAAATAAGAAGTAAAAAGTCATTTTAAGAAAAGAAGAGTTATCTTGGCAGATCAAGATAGCTCTTTTTTATGTTTTTAAGGTTAAAATCATGGAAGATATCAAAGATTTAGAAAACAAAATTATTGCGGATATCATGAAGGTTTCTGATTTGAAAGCGCTTGATGATATCAGGGTTTCAGCCTTAGGCAAAAAAGGCCTCATTACCGAAAAGATGAAAACTTTGGGGCAAATGGATGCTGATGAGCGTATTGAGACGGCTAAAAAGCTCAATTTTTTGAAAGCCGCCGTTGAGGAGGCTTTATCAAAGCGCAAAACGTTTTTAGAAGAAGCCGCACTAAACGAAAAACTCAAAGCCGAAAAAATTGATGTCACATTGCCGTGCCGTCCTGAAACGCAAGGACGCATTCACCCCGTATCAAAAATTTATGAAGAAGTTGTGGCCATATTCGGGGCTCTCGGATTTGAGGTGGTTGAGGGTCCTTCGATTGAAGATCAATTTCACAACTTTAATGCGTTGAATATGCCCTTAAATCACCCTGCGCGCCAGATGCAGGATACCTTTTATATTGCTCATGATAAAGATAAGCCTTTTGAAATGGAGGGAACAAAAGGTGAAAATCTCACTCTCCAAAGCGCGAAAGATTGCTATGAAGCGGTTTTGTCTAACGCGGGCGCAACCTTGCCTTATCGCGACGCAATCGACGCTCGTATCGTCTATGAAACACGCAACGGCGAGGGCAGATTTATCAATACAG
>CADAAN010000072.1 GCA_902785935.1 uncultured Pseudomonadota bacterium | reverse complement strand
AGGCGTGAAAAATTTATCTTTCATGCCATCATAAAATTCAACGTTATCGTTAATAAGTTGCATTAAATCTTTATCGCCGGAAACAACAACCGCCTGCCAGCCTTTTTTGCCCGCCATATCGGCATAAGTTGCAATCAAATCATCGGCTTCATAGCCTTCTAGGGCAATCCACGGCAGATTCAAGGCTTCGACAGCTTCATGAATCACCTCAAACTGCGGTATTAAAAGCTCCGGAATTTCTGCGCGATTGGCTTTATATTCTTTATAAATCTGATTACGAAAATTTTCTCTTTTGGCATCAAAAACCACAACAGCATAATCACAATCAATCTTGGTGAGCAGGCGCATAAACATCATCACAACGCCATAAACCGCATTGACCGGTGTGCCGTTCGGTGCTGTCATATTCGGCAGGGCATAAAACGCGCGAAAAATATATCCCGAACCGTCTATTAAGCAAATTTTCGTCATCATCAGCTCCGTTTTTTATTCAATATAATAAGGATAATTCTTTTTAGCAAATATTTTATTTTCCTTGTTTATAAAACTTTCCTTAACTTATTTCGGCATATGATAAAAACAAAATAAAAGAGAGGGATTCGTATAATGGCAACCGCGGGAAATAAGGCAAAAACAGCCTCAACAAAGAAGAAAAAAAATAATGGAAAGCGTAGAAATACCGGAGCTAAAAAATCAAAAAGAAACTTCAAAATCAAACTATTAGTGTTCCTCATTAAAGTATTACTCCTTATAATTTTAGCTTTAGCCTGTTATGTCGGATATTGCTGGTTTACTATGCCTGATATATCGGCGGCTGTTTCCAAAACCCGTCAACCGTCAACCGTGGCAAATTTATGATAAAATAATATATCCCGAAAAATTGCCCAAAAACCTGACTAATGCCGTTGTAGCCATTGAAGATAGGCGCTTTTATGAACATTTCGGTTTTGATATTATCGGATTTTCCCGCGCGATGATTACGAATATTTTTCGCAAGCGCTATGCACAAGGGGCTTCCACCATCACTCAGCAAGTGGCGAAAAACATCTTTTTGACGCCGAATAAAACTCTGCGACGCAAAGTGCAAGAGCTGTTGCTTTCATTTTGGCTTGAACATAAATTTTCCAAAGACCAGATTATGGCTTTGTATTTGAACAGAGTATATTTCGGCTCGGGCAATTATGGAGCAAATGCCGCATCAAACTGGTATTTTAATAAAAATGTTTATGATTTGAATGTGCGTGAAGCGGCAATTTTGGCCGGTATGCTGAAAGCTCCTAATCGTTATAATCCGATTTTGCACCGTCAAAAGGCGCTTGAACGTGCGCAAACCGTTTTGATGGCAATGAAAAAGAATGATTTTTTGACTGAAAAACAATATCAAACGGCTTCAAATATGCCGGTAAGTGACGGGCAAAAATATCGCGTTACGGGCGGAAAGCATTTTGCACATAGCCCGACATTCTTTTCTACAATTCAACTGCCTTGCAACGTATTTATCAAGCCGAAAGACAGAGGAACAGCACCGACATTTGAAAAATATCTTGATGATTTTACAGAGGGGTATCAAGATAGAAAAGATTTCTTGCTTGAAGTTTTGGCGGCTATATTGTCAAATGAAGATTGTGCAAAGTTCAAAAAATGCGTATTCTTATTCGGAGCAGGCGACAGCGGAAAATCACAGTTTTTGAAACTTGCAAGAATGCTTGTAGGTGAAAACAACTCTTTTATAGCTGACCTTTACACGCTTGTTGAAAATGAATTTGCAAAGGCTGGATTGATGAATAAACGTTTGACAGGTTACGGCGATATAAATTTCAAAAGGCTGAAAAATACATCTCTTGACTTGTTAAAAACAATAGTCGGCGGTGATCCGATTGACGGAGATGTAAAATTCGGAGATAGAGTTACTTTCACCTTTAAGGGAATGGCAGTCTATGGAGCTAACAAAATGCCTGTTGTGTCCGATGAACGCAAACAGGAAATTTATAACAGAATGATTATAATGCCTTGTAACAACGTTATTCCGAAAGAAAAGCAAGACGGAAAATTATGTGAAAAGATGTTTGCTGAACGTGACGAAATAATGAAAATTCTCTATCCGTATTTCAAAAAAGTCTTGAATAACAACCATTTTAGTGAACCGCAAATCTGCATTGATACCAAAAAAGAATATATTGAAACTTCAAACCCTGTTATCGTATTCATAAAGGAGTGTTGCGAAAAACGCTTGAATAAGGTGCAAAAGGGCGATGAATGCACAACAGGAAGAATGTATGATGTATTCAAAGAATGGTATAGACAAAACTATGATAAATACGATATACCGTCACAAAAAGTATTTAAAAAAGAAATTTGCAACTAT
>CADAAN010000071.1 GCA_902785935.1 uncultured Pseudomonadota bacterium | reverse complement strand
TTTTAATACACCTTTACTTCAAAATGTATATTGTCAGCAAAAAGATATCGAATTTTGTCAGCGTATTTTACAGGATTCTTATAAATCCGCAGCTGAAATCGAAAATGTATTAAAAACGTATACTAAAGACGGGCAAAGGTATATTATTGACGGCAAATTATACAAATCTCTTGATGATATAAAGAATAACCATGCTTTTATTCCCAAACGCATTTACACCATCGAGGAAGCAAATCAAGTTGCCGGCAAAGTCAATTCGGTCAAAATAAGGTATCGATAGCTTCTTAAATCAGTCCGATTTTTTGAGCGGTGATGACGGCTTGTGTACGATTTGTGACCTTGAGTGAGCGCAAAAGAGCGTTGATATGGAGTTTTACGGTTGCTTCAGACACATTCATCTCATAAGCGATTTGTTTATTGGATTTTCCTTCGGCGATAAGACCCAAAACCTCCGCTTGGCGATTTGTGAGCGTTTTACCGCCGAGCTTTTGTAAGTTGTCCGGATTTTCTTCTTCCAAAGCTTTCGGAATGTAGTTTTTCCCCTCTAAAATTGCGTCGAATGCCGATTTTAATGCCTCTAAATCCGTGCGGCGAGGGACATAACCGGTGATACCGGCTTTAATGATTTTTTTGATTTCGCCCATGTCTTCCGAACCTGAAATCACAACAATTTTAAGACCGTCCGAAATTTCATGAAGTTCAAACAGGCTTTGTATACCCCGAACATCTTCCATATCATAATTTAAAATCACCATATCCATATGCGGCTCTTTTTGCAAAAGTTTTGTCGCCTGTTTGAAATTTGATACCTGCATGACCGCCGCATCTTTATTTTTTTGCATGATATAATCTGCCAAATTATCTCTGAAAAGTGCATGATCGTCCGCAATTAAAATCTTCATCAAGCTTTCTCCAAATAACAATAGTTGCGGTTGATATAATCTCTTATCAACACATTTAAAGTTGTAAGGGTTAAAAAAATCGTCCGATCGTCCAAGTTCTAAAGTTCGATATATTCAATACCGGCTTCTTTGAACATCTCTTGCGAAATACAAAGTTTGTCACGCCAAGTGTTTTTCGGCGTTGTTTCATCAATAACAATCTTGTTGGTCACAACCGTTTTGATGCCGGATTGAATAATGGCACGCGCACAATCGACACACGGCGCATGTGTTGCATACATCACGCAACCCTTGACCGATACGCCCGTTAAACAGGCNNTAAACAAGGCATTGCGCTCAGCATGTTCAAAAAAATCGTATTTTGTCGGACGTTCCAAACGCTCTTTAACGCTGTCGTCAACGCCTCTGACCGGCCCGTTATAACCCGTGGCGCGAATCTCTTTATCGGGGCCGACAACGACAGCGCCTGTTTTGGTAGACGGGTCTTTGGACCACGATGCGACCAAAAAGGCAAGTTCCATAAAACGTTTGTTCCATTTATCCGAAAACATCGATTTTCTTTCATGAAAATAAAATTTCTGATATTAAGATACTTAAATCTCTTGACTTTTAAAGAAAATAGTTACAATTTATCACCAGTTTTTAACATTATTTTATTTTAGGAGATTTCTATGAGTGCAATTATAGACATTCACGCCCGCGAAATATTGGATTCTCGCGGTAACCCGACTGTTGAAGCCGATGTTGTTTTGCAAAGCGGTGCTTTTGGCAGAGCCGCCGTACCTTCAGGCGCATCAACCGGTGTGCATGAGGCTGTTGAACTTCGTGACGGTGACAAATCACGTTATATGGGCAAAGGTGTCGAGCAAGCCGTCAATCACGTCAATGACGAAATTTATGACGCTTTGGCAGGGTTGGATGCTGATGACCAAATTGCCATCGATGAAGAAATGATTGCTTTGGATGGTACGGAAAATAAGGGCAAGCTCGGTGCCAATGCAATTTTGGCCGTATCACTTGCCGTTGCAAAAGCTGAGGCTGAAGAAGCCGGTATGCCGATTTATCGCTATTTAGGCGGAACCATGGCACGCACGCTTCCTGTCCCGATGATGAACATCTTAAACGGCGGTAAACATGCCGACAATCCGATTGATGTACAAGAATTTATGATTGCCCCGATTGGCGCTCCTTCAATTAAAGAGGCGATTCGCTGGGGTGCGGAAATTTTCCATACCTTAAAGAAAAATTTGAAAGCTGCCGGTCAAAATACAAACGTCGGTGATGAAGGTGGTTTTGCGCCGAATTTGAAGACGGCTGAAGAAGCTTTGACATTTATTGTTAAGGCGATTTCGGACGCCGGATATAAGCCGGGCGAAGATGTCTTTATTGCACTTGATGCCGCATCATCAGAATTTTATGAAAACGGCAAATATGAGATGAAAGGTGAGGGTAAATCTTATACTTCGGCTCAGATGGTTGAATATTACAAAGGTCTTTGCGATAAATTCCCGATTTTCTCGATTGAAGACGGTATGGCCGAAGATGATTGGGAAGGCTGGAAGATGCTCACCGATACTTTAGGCAATCGTATTCAGCTTGTCGGTGATGATTTGTTTGTGACAAATCCGAAACGCTTGGCCATGGGCATTGAAAAAGGCGTTGCAAACTCAATTTTGATTAAAGTCAACCAAATCGGTACTTTAACTGAAACAATGCGCGCGGTTGAACTCGCTCAGCGCAACAAATATACAGCTGTGTTGTCACATCGCTCAGGTGAAACGGAAGATTCGACCATTGCCGATATTGCCGTTGCGACAAACTGCGGCCAGATTAAAACAGGTTCAATGTCACGTACCGACCGTATGGCAAAGTACAATCAACTGATTCGTATTGAAGAAGAATTGGGTGATATGGCTGTTTATGCCGGTCGTTCAATTTTGAAAAGATAAAATCTG
>CADAAN010000070.1 GCA_902785935.1 uncultured Pseudomonadota bacterium | reverse complement strand
GGCTTTATTTGTGTGTTGTTTTATAAAAAAGCGCCGAAAAAACCGGCGCCATCGCTTATATTTTTATTTATGGGATTGAATCCAATCTTGAATAGTGGATTGTGTATTCAGACCAACTTTAACATCTACCTGTTTACCGTCCTTAAATAAATACATCGTCGGAATACTGCGAATACCAAGCTGAGCGGCAATTTCCGGCGAATCATCCACATTCATCTTATAAATTTTGACATCACTGCCGATTTCACTGTCGATTGCCTCCAAAATCGGACCGAGCTGACGGCACGGACCGCACCACTCTGCCCAAAAATCCACAAGAACCAAGCCTTTTGCATTTAATACATTTTCGCCAAATTGGCTGTCTGTTAAAGGTTGTGTCATTTTATTCTCCTTATGTTGTTAAACGATGTCATACATATAGTGTGTTTTTTTCTTATATTAAAGATAATCAAAATAATTACAACACTTTTTTTACGCCACACGCATCAATCGTGTTTCATTGGTCCAGAGAATATACGTTTCAACCGATTTTTGCGGATATATTTTTTGGACCAACTTTGCATACGCCGCAAGCTGATTAAGATACTGTTTCGGTGTGTGCGCCACATCTTTTGCCGGCGGTTGATTTGTTTTGAAATCCACAATTTTGACTTTGTCAGGCAACACAATCAGCCTATCCAATTGTGCTGAAACAATCTTACCTTCGACCTCACCGACAATCGGAACTTCGGCACGCGAATCGATACCGAAAATATCCGCAAATTCATCATTATTGAGCAAAGCGGCTACTTCTTTTTTAATTTGCAAACGCTCCTCATTTGAAAAATCTGATGCATTTTTTTGTAAATACTCTTCAAGAACAGATGCTTTATCCGATAAATCGGTCGGTAGAAATTGCAACAAACGGTGGATTAAAATGCCGCGTCGATAATAGATGCCGTTATTTTTCAACGGCGAAACCGAATCCGGCAGTTCATCTTCTTTTTCTTCGCCTTTCGACGGCGTATACGGCTTTGCTAAATCATTTTCTTTATTTGTCAAATTTTTATCAATCCACGGTTCAAATATGTATTTTTCTTGCACCATTGAGGACTTTTTCTTTACCTTTTTAGCGACTTCTTCTTTTGTTTCATACACAATTTCCACAGATTTGTCGCTGTTTTCCGGTGCCAAAGCGGCACAACACAAATCATACCATGTCTCGGCATTATCCACCGTTTTAGCTTTGTTTTTATCGTTATCTTTTTTAGATTTTTTTGTTGAATGTGCACAAATAAACAATTGGTCTTCGGCACGCGTCAAAGCAACATAAAGCAATCGACGATATTCTTGCATTTCTTTGAGGCGATTTTTTTCTTTAATCTGCGTACAAATATCATCATAAGAATCGGCATTCAACGGATAATACGCCAATTTTTTGTCTTGCAAATCTTGTAAAAACTTTTGTTCTCGCTTATCAGACGGCGTTTTTGCCGTATCAGGCAAAAACACAATCGGCGCCTGCAAACCTTTTGAATGATGCACCGTCAATAGGCGCACGGCATCAATTTCTGTTTCATCACTTTCGCGTTTAATTTCTTTTTCACTCTGCCCAAACCACGTTATAAATCCGCGTAACCCCGGTATTTGTCTTTGTTCATAAGCCAAAGTCATATTGATAAATTCATCGAGCGTATCTTCTACTTCCGAGCCCATACGTTCAATAAATTTGCGTCGTCCTTCCATCTTTGTCAGCACAAAATTATACATTTCATATGGCCGGATATGGTCTAAATTATCTTGCAATGTTTTAAGAAATCCGTATATTTCACGGCAACGCGGATTATCGCTTTTTTGTATTCTATTCCAAAGTTCTTCACCCTCCTCACGCTCATAGCACAAATCTTCAAGAAGTTGACCGTCAATTATTGAATATCTGGATTCCTTTAAATCACTTACTCTTTTATCGAGAGATTTTGGTAAAATTTCTGAGTTCTGCATCTCGTTTGAACTCATTTTTTTTTACCTGAAAAAAATTATTTTTTTTCAAAATT
>CADAAN010000069.1 GCA_902785935.1 uncultured Pseudomonadota bacterium | reverse complement strand
TTTCTAAGGAAGCGAGAAGCGACCGCAAGAAAAAATACAAAACAAGTGACCGAAGAAAGCTTTAGCTTTCAAGAAGAGGCAGGAGAGGGTGATAAAAAAACCATCCTTATTCCCCTACTCTGTCATTAACGGGCGTGTTGAGCAAAGCGAAACCTGTCCCGTTAATCCCTCTTCTCATCGTCATGCTGGAATCGAAGATGAGCAAGCTTGTCGCGCTCCACTTGTTTCAGCATCTCATCCACCGGCACGGATAACAAGTTAAACGCACCCCCCAAAAAAAACATCAGACGCCCTCAACAAACCACTTTTTACACAAGCCCGCTTCCTGCCTCAACTCTCACAGCCGTCTCATACCACTCAATCAAATTGCCTTTTGTTTTGGTCTTAAAAACAATGCTTGCCTTAAAACCCACCGCCGAATTAAACAGCCATTGTCCTTGCAACTTTCGTGTTTTTAAAGAATACCACAACGCCTCGCCCCAACGCGCCGCATTCCATTTGAAGACAGAGCTGTCCAAACTTGCAAAATTGACATAAAATTCTTTGTCCTGATTTTCAAAATCCATATTCGTCCAAATCATCAACTTAAAATTTTTCGATGATCTGATTTTCGGCTTGATAAGCACAATTTTTTTCACGCCGTCGGTTTTAAGTGCGCTGTAAGCCTGCTCGATATGCCCTTCAATCGGCAAACCGTCATCGCTGTAAACACCCCCGAACTTAAAAATGCTGTTATCCGAACCGAAATAAAGTTCTCCGCCCCACGTACACCAGCAAAAGGCTCTGATACCCTTCCAGCGGCACCACGCACCGGTTGCAATATTAATCACATGTTGCTCAAATCCCTGAGAAATCGGCACATTAAAAATCGCATACCCTTTTTTGCCGTAGATTAAACCTTGCCAGCCTTCAAAATTCTTACCTTCTGCCGTTTTTTCCAAAACAAGTCCTTTAATTTTATCCGAAAAAGCCACGGCAGAAAGTCCGACATTATTCAGACTCAAAGCCTTCGAAAGCGGCAAATATCCGTCCTCAGTGATAATCACGACATCACCCTGATAAGCCATCACACATTGATAACCGATAGGCCGGCTCAATTTATATGATCCGATAAGCTCAAAATGGTCGGCATCGTTCGGATTATAACCTTTATAAACCAAAACTTCACCTTCGGAAGAAAGCAAACATGTATAATCATCAAGCCCGGCACCGCCGTCAACGGTCCAGTTAAAAACGCTGACAAGCTTTCCGCCCCATTTCAAGACTTGTGCCGTATCAAAAACATTAAGCGTACCGGCAATTGATCCGCCGACATCCGCAACCCAAGCTCTTGTTGAATTTTTCTCCACAAACCACAAAAACTCATGACAAACGCCGGCATTAACAATTTTCAGCGCCTCGAGATTTTGCCCCGAAAAACCCCAAGTCTCAAAATGCTCCTCATCGTTTTCATCAATATAATAAACTTTAGGCACATCAACCCCGTTTAAGAAAAAAAGCCTGTTTTGATATTGAAGCGTCTGACATCTGCTTTTTGAAAACGAAATTCCCCCGTAAAGCACGGGCTCTGCAAGCGACACATCATAAGCCTTTGAACCGTAAATCGCAATCATTTTGCTGTGATTTGAGGTATGATAACAACAAAGCGTTTCAATCTTTTTCGTACTTGAAAAAGAATCAAGAACAGCATGCTTGACATAACCTTCACGTAGCTCAACGGAACTCACGGCCGGTATATAATTATCCATAACAAGCGCATCAAGCTCATTCATGGCATTCATCGGGTCGCGCCTGTTCAAACCGCCGATTGGCGCCACCAAATTCACATCAAATGATTTTACTTTTCGATTAACAATCTTTTTCATATTCTTTCCTTTTTACATTGTCATTAACGGGCACACCCACACTGTCATTAACGGGCGTGCCCCACATCGGGCGACTAGTCCCGTTAATCTCTCCCATTTAAAACCCATAGAATCCACGGGCGCGGATAATGAGGCTGATAATAAGGGCTTTCCCGACGATGTGTACAAAAAAACGTACACAAGGAGGAAAACTCCTTGTTAGTAGTCAATTAGACGCGCTCAATTAAAAAAAACTTTTTATAGGATGTTTAAAGACATACCATATTTTTCAAATCTTGTCAAGACATGTGAATAAGCCTGAAAAATACCCGTGATGGTATTTTTCACCGCAAACGGCGACGTTTTGTTTTTTTCTAAGGAAGCGAGAAGCGACCGCAAGAAAAAATACAAAACAAGTAACCGAAGAAAGCTTTAGCTTTCAAGAAGAGGCAGGAGAGGGTGATAAAAAAACATCCTTATTTTTTAACCATCATCCTCCCCTCATCGTCATCCTGGAATCGAAGATGAGCAAGCTTGTCGCGCTCCATTTATTTCAGGATCTCCCCTGTCATTAACGGGCGTGCCCTACATCGGGCGACCTGTCCCGTTAATCTCTATCCTCATCGTCATGAAAGGAATCGAAGATGAGCAAGTTTATCGAGCTCCACTTGATTCAGTATCTCTTTAGATTCCGAAACAAGCCCAGGATGACGTTCTTGTTGTTAACGTCATTAAAAAAGTCGCACCTTTTAAGGGCGACGGGGAGTAGTAAAATCATATAGAGAGAAATGACTCCGATAACCTTTAAGAAAAATCTCTGTACATCCGCCATCGGCTCCCCGACAAATCTCGGGGAAAATTGTGTTTTAAAACAAAAAAACACTATAAAATTACAGTGTTATCCTCACTGCTCTCTATAAAAGCTTTACTAAAGCCCGCACCCTATCAGGGTACTTGATAGAAAAGTCACCTTTCCCATCCGCTTTGATTATGCCACATTAAAATCTTGATGTCAAACAAAAAAACACCATCCTTAAATAAGAATAGTATTTCAAAACGTTAAAAAAAACGCTTAGAATG
>CADAAN010000068.1 GCA_902785935.1 uncultured Pseudomonadota bacterium | reverse complement strand
ATATCAATTAAATACTTTTTATTGGAGAAAACATATGAATATTGATCAAATCCGCATACATATTGACCGCTTGATTAAAGAAAAGGGCAAAAATTATCGATCGCTGTCGATGGCCATCGGCAAAAATGAGGCTTATTTGCATCAATACATCAACAAAGGCTCTCCGCGCCGTTTGCCTGAGCAACAGCGTCGCAAACTTGCCGCGCTCTTAGATGTTGATGAGCAACAATTAACCGACATCAAACTCCCGAAATCGGTTGAAACCTCCCCAAAAACCGCACAAAATACGATTATTGAGATGATTTCTCCAATCATGGATAAAAATGGTGCAACATCGACCGCCGGCTTTTTATCACTACCCGCAACAGATATTTCTGCCATTTCTCAATCACCAAGCGAAAACATCAAATTTACTCGCATTTCCGGCGATTCGATGCAACCGACTCTCACAGACGGCGACTACATTTTTATCGATTTTGCGCAAAATCATCTTTCCGGCGATGGCCTTTATATGATTCAAACGGCAAATACACTTTGCGTTCGTCGTATTCAACAAATCCCTTCAGGTGAGGCGCTTTTGATTTGTGACAATCAAAACTACAAATCCGTTGCCGTTTCCCTCAAAAAACTCAAAATTTTGGGCAAAGCGCTCTTTGCCTTAAAGGCTGTAAAAATCGGTTAAACCTTAAAATTTATCCACAAGAGCATATTTATTTTTCAAATAAATTTAAGGATAAATCTTGCTTTTTTACTCAAAAATATTATATTTTTCCTATATTTTATCTAAAGGAGTTAAATATATGCAGGAAAAATATCTAAATCTTCAACAAGAGCTTGCCAACCTTGAAAAACAAATAGCACTCTGTGAAATCAGCAACGACAGCTACTTTCTCTCACCGCTTTATAAGGCTCATCAAAAAGAATTATATCGCTTAAAATCCGCCTTAAACTCGCATAAGGAGCAAAACTTTTCAACTGTTCAAAAACTTTGACTTGAAAGTTTTTTTAAGCCATATTATCCTTCCCTCAATACAAAAGGATAATGATATGAACGATTACGAAACAAAGGTCAAACAATTTCATCAAGCCATGGAAATGGCCATCGATGCGCCCTATAGTACACAACTTTTGGAACTGAGGCAAAAACTCATCAATGAAGAAGTTGCCGAACTCAATGTTGAAATTGACGCACTCATTGCCGAACTCTCATCAACAGGCACCATCAAAAACGAAACAAAGCTCAAAATGT
The DNA here is from genome assembly GCA_902785935.1 of uncultured Pseudomonadota bacterium. GTDB lineage: Bacteria > Pseudomonadota > Alphaproteobacteria > RF32 > CAG-239 > UBA1254. The sequence goes on along the minus strand of CADAAN010000068.1, from coordinate 2,785 downwards.
ATAAAGAACTTGCCGATCTGCAATATGTTTTAAGCGGCATGGTCGTTGCACTCTCTATCCCGATGGAACAAATTTTTGAGCGCGTCCATCAAAGCAATATGTCAAAACTCGTCGATGGCAAACCCTTAAAACGTTCTGATGGCAAAGTCTTAAAAGGCCCGAACTACAAAAAACCGGATCTTTCGGACCTTTCTTAAATTCGCTTTTTTGCTTTAAAAACGATACTGCCGCGATACATTTCCTTCATCTCTTGTTTTTTTATGCGATTTCTCTAATATAAAGCGCTGTATCAATTTTTAATGAGGAAAATATTATGATATACGGTTATATCAGGGTCAGCACAGACAAGCAAGATTGTGACAACCAAAAAATCGGCATTGAAGCAAAAGCAAAATCCCTAAAGGTCTCCATTGATAAATACATCGAAGATTCAGGCATCTCAGGCACTTTAGAACCAAGCGAACGCGCACTCGGCGGTTGCCTCAACAAACTCAAAAAAGGCGATATCATCATCTGTTCCGAACTTTCAAGATTGGGACGAAAACTGTTTATGATTATGCGCATTTTAGAGCATTGCATGAAGTGCGGCGCAAAGGTTTACACCGTCAAAGACGGCTACGAGCTCGGTGACAATATTCAATCAAAAGTCATGGCATTTGCCTTCGGACTTTCCGCCGAAATAGAACGTGAACTGATTAGCCTGCGCACCAAAGAGGCCATAGCCCGCCTCAAAGAACAAGGCAAATCCGTCGGTCGCCCGAGCGGTGTCAAAAACAAAATCCATAAAACAGACCTTTGCTGTTCTCAAATCAATGTATTGGTTGAAAACAATACCCCAAAGCGCCACATTGCAAAAAAATTTAAGATAAGCGTTACAACGCTGTATCGTTTTTTAAGACACCAAAACAAAGGTTTTCAAAACCTGCCGAACGAAGGTGGAATTTAAGCTCCTTTTTTCGTCATCATACAAAAGAAAAAACCGTCCGTTTGCGTCACAAGCGGTGAAAAGCACAAGTATTTTTCGCTGTCAAACACAAATCGACTGTCAATCTTTTTATCCCATAATGCGCGATGATTGTCAAAAATGATATCAGGATGTTTTTGAACAAAAGCGTCAACAATATCCTGATTTTCATCTTTTAAGACAGAACACGTCATATAAATGATTTTGCCCCCGATTTTGGTATGTCGATATGCTGTTTCCAAAATCTCAAGCTGTACACGTTTGAGTTCTTCCAAACGCTCCCGATTAAGCCTGAATTTTGCATCAACCCGTCCCCGAACAGGGCGCATCAATGACAAACCTATCAAAATCCGTATCTTCCACATCTTTTATCAGCTTTAAGTTTTTGATACCTAAACGCTCAGCACGCCCTTTGATAACATCCATACGATGAAAATCAACATCATGACACAAAATAAGCCCGTCATTTTGCAAATATGCCCCCATTGCAAGACTTTTTCCGCCGGCACCCGCGCAATAGTCAATGATTTTTTCATCAGCCTTTGCATCGCACAACAAGGCTGCGACTTGCGACGATTCGTCTTGAATATCAAAAAGCCCTTCCTGATAACAAACACAGTTATTAAGGTTCAAGCGATCTTCGCTTCGAAGCCCAAATGGTGCATACGGCATAAGCGAAAAAAACAACCCTTCACTTTTCAAGCGGTTTTTAAGCTCGTTTCGTGATATAAAATTAGCCCTGATATCGACACAAGCTTTTTCGTTCAAAGCACGCACAAGCGCCGGACAATCTATTTTTTCAAAAAGCCATAACGGACACTCACATTCGACGTTTAAGGGATAAACTTCCTCGTCCTTGAGCTCTGAAAGCCTCTTTTTTTCTTCAATACTCACAGGTTCAAGGCCATACTTTCCGCCCGTGATGATATCAAAATCCTCATCTTTGAGATAATACAGCAAAATTTCGCGCGGATTGTCGCTTTTTGCATCAAAAGAAAGTCGCATGCGATGACGAATAATATCCCAAGTCGTATCACAAATAAAACGCCTGTCTTTGGCGCCGATATATTTTCGCGCACGCAAATACTGATTAATCAAAATGTCAGCCGGCATTTTGTCTTTAAAAATTTCGCTTATCAGCTCAAAAACAGCTTGATATCTGGCACTTGTTTGCATCTCTTGACCTTTAATTAAAAAAAGTATATAAGCATCGTATGAAGGTTTTTATAGCAGATATCAATTCATTAATCAAGAGGCGAGATTTATTATCAGACCTCAAAACCCGCTTATCCGCAAAAGACAAGTCACGCCTTGAGGCCATCACAAATCAAAGACGTGCCCATGAATTTTTGGCCGGAAGATATTTGATTTTCAAGTATTTCGGCAATGATTTTGATGTTTTGAAAAACGCACGAATCGTCGCAAAAAACAAATATTTAAGCCTTTCGCACAGCAAAGATTACGCAGCCTTTGCATATGCCGACACGCCGATAGGCCTTGATATCGAATATATGTCCCCTGCCCGCGATATCGCAAAAATTGCCAAGCGCATGGGCTTTGGCATATGCACACAAATTGAATTTTATAAAAAATGGACGGCACGTGAAGCTGACTTCAAGCTTTTTTCGGCATCACACATCACGGCTGCGCACCATACATATCAAATTTTCGGCGACTATATGATTTGCCTTTCAAGCCTCACCCCATCCACCATCCTCATCAAATCCTCCCCCTTGAGGGCTCGAGGATGAAAATATCCCATAATGGATATTTTCACCGCAAGAGGCGCAGTTTGTTTAGCAAGCAAAGGAGCGAAAAGCG
>CADAAN010000067.1 GCA_902785935.1 uncultured Pseudomonadota bacterium | reverse complement strand
GATGCAAGAGGCGATTGAACATTGTGCCGGTACGGATCCGAATGCCTCACGAAGCACGGTTTCGCTTAAATTTTTCTAAGGCATGCGATGAACTACGTTATTGAAGCTTTTTCAAATCTTGAGCGTTTTTTTGCAAAGCCCGAAACGCTCCATATTTTTGTAAACAATCGTTTTTTGATGATTTTGCTTGTGATTGTGCTCATCAAAGCCAAATATAAAACCTATTCCAGCCTTTGTTTAAGTGCTCTTGTCAATATTCCGGGTACGTTTTTGCACGAGATGTCGCATTTTATTGTCGGGCTTTTATTCAATGCGCGGCCGACGCGATTCAATCTTTGGCCGAAAAAGCGTGACGGCGGGTATGTTTTGGGCAGTGTTTCTTTAACAAACCCGCAATTTTACAACGCATTGCCGGCGTCATTGGCACCGCTTTTGTTGCTGATAATAGGGTATTATTTCAACAAATGGTATTTTGCAAATGTCAAAATCGGTTATCTCAATTACATCGGTTATATTTTTTTGCAAACGGTTATTATTGAAAATGCGATTCCCTCGATGCAGGATTTCAGAATAGCATTTTCAAAGCCGATCGGTGTTGTGCTTTATTTTGCGCTTATCCTTGCGGGATTGTTGTATTTTCTATAAAAGGTGTCGATAAATTTGTTTTTTATATAATCTCAAAAAAACCTTTTACAAATCGTTTTTTTGAGATTATATAACAAAAAAAACAAAAGGAAAAAAATATGCCGTTTAATACAAATACAAAAATTTTAGCCACCATCGGGCCGGCAACCGGTTCGAAGGATGTTTTATCAAAACTGATTGATGCCGGAGCAGATGCTTTTCGGTTTAATTTTTCACACGGGACGCATGCGGAGCATCAAGAGCGTTACAACATTGTGCGCAACCTTTCAAAAAAGAAAAATCGCCATATTTCAATTGTTGCCGATATGCAAGGCCCGAAGCTGAGAGTTGGGCATTTTGCAAACGGTGAAGTGGTCTTAAAAAAAGGTCAAACGTTTGAGTTTGATTTAAGTTCGAAAGCGGGCGATGAAAAGCGCGTTAATTTGCCTCATCCTGAGATTTTTAAGGCAGTCAAAAAAGGCGATAAATTGCTTTTAAATGACGGTAATATTGCCGTTGAAGTGCAAAAAAGCGATAAGTCGCACATGACGACAAAAGTGCTTGTCGGCGGAAGGCTTTCTGACCATAAAGGCGTTAATTTACCAAACATTACTTTGCCGATTTCAGCCTTAACGGACAAAGACATCGATGACTTAAAATTTGCCTTAAAACTTGGGGTTGATTGGGTTAGTTTGTCATTTGTGCAAAAAGCGCAAGATGTAAAAGATGCAAAAAAAATCATCAAAGACAAGGCGCTGATTATATCAAAGCTTGAAAAGCCGAGTGCGATTGATGAACTTGATGAGATTATTGCGCTTTCGGATGCCATTATGGTTGCACGTGGTGATTTGGGCGTTGAATGCCCGATTGAAACCGTGCCTGTGTTGCAAAAAAAGATTATTTCGGCTTGCCGCAAGCAGGCTAAGCCTGTGATTGTGGCGACCCAAATGTTAGAATCGATGATTAATGCGCCGACTCCGACAAGGGCAGAAGTTTCGGATGTTGCAACGGCTGTTTATGATATGGCTGATACGGTGATGTTGTCTGCTGAAACGGCTGTCGGCTCATATCCGGTTGAAGCGGTCAAAATGATGCATCATATTATTGAAAAAGTTGAAAACGATTCACACTTTATTGAATGTACGGCAAACAACGAATCGCACGTTTGCGCGCTTGAATCGCTCGGTATCACTTATGCGGCCAAAGAGCTGTCAGAGGTTTTGCCTAACGTTTCGGCGATTGTGACTTTTACAAATTCAGGCTTTACGACATTTACAATGGCTAAAGAACGCCCGAATTTGCCGATTGTGGCCATTACGCCGCATGAAAATGTTGCAAGCCGCATGGGTATTGTTTGGGGCGTAAGGGCTTCAGTTGATCCTGAAGTTTTCAAAAATTTTGATCAAATAGAGGCAATCGCAAGCAAGCATGTCAAAGATTTAGGTTGCGGTAAAAAGGGTGAATATATCATCACGACGGCAGGCTATCCGTTTGGCAAAACTTTGATGACAAATTTGTTGCATACGGTGCGTATTAAATAAAAAAATAAACAAAAAACATAAAAATTTATAAAAAAAGTTCTTTGTATTTTCAAATACTTAGAGCTTTTTTATACAAAAAATAAATTTTTTTTCAAAAATATACTTGACAAATGATGCGAATCGGGATATAAGTAAGACATTGATTTTAAGAATATGTATAAATTAAACCCGCTCCCACGGCAAGATAGGTATCTGTCCCTCGGAGCATAAAATAAAAAATACCACATGAACAAAATAAAGCACAGATTGGTACCGTTCTAGCGGTTTTCCAAGGGTTAAAAAAGGCATGACCCGTGCCGTAGTTTTTTAATTTAGTTTTTAACAAAGAAAAGCGATGAAGAGAACTCGCACGTATGCCCCCGGCTAGCTTTGGCAAAGTCAATTTATTCACCGGTTCATTCAAAAAAATACGCCATGAAAAAGACCAAGCCTCAATCTCCGACCTAACGCTTGTTTCGGCGCGCTTGA
>CADAAN010000066.1 GCA_902785935.1 uncultured Pseudomonadota bacterium | reverse complement strand
TCATATTGATTTTACGATAAAAAAACATCAAACCGTTTCGAAATTATTTGTATGCTTCGCTCCTCCCCTATTTCAAATGGAGATTAAAAATTCCCGACAACGATGTTATTTATAGCGAAGCTTAAAAGTATTCCCTGTCTTTTTTGAAACAAGAGTGGCCTCATCGATGGTATAAATGCGCTTTGGGATATAATTGCCACGTGCCAAATCATCAAGCGAAGCATAGGTTTTTCCTCCGAACACAAATGTACCTTTTGCGGATATAAAAGTCATAACTTTGTTTTGTTTGTGTAGCGCTTGAAAAAATCAGGCGCTTTTTATTTTTTTGTTTGACAAGAGTTTAAATTTATGCTTAAAATAAAAAGCGGGTAAGGAGGCAAACTCTTTATCAAGTGCCGAAATTGGGCGCGGAGCTTTAAAACAGCTTATTAATCAAGTACAGTGAGGATAACACTGATTTAGTGCTATTTTATTTTTTTAAAATGGAAAAGTTATCCCCGATTTCTAAGTCGGGGGGCCGATGATGGATGTACAGGGGTAAACCTAAAGATTATCGGAGTCATTTTACTTGATGTGATTGTTTTACTCCCCGCCGCTTAATTGAAGTGCGGCTTTTTTATTTAAAAACATTTTATAAAGGAACTTTTTTATGAAAAAACAACTCTTTTTAACAGGAGCTTTAGCATTGGCTTCATTTGGTGCTCATGCTCAATATTATAATCAAGGACAATATTATCCTGTTGATTATCAGCAAAGATATTATCAACCGGCTACAACTCAAAACTATTATCAAAATAGTAATAATATGAGTAATTCAAACTTTATGTTGAAGCCGTATTTGGGTATTGATTATGTCTATTCAATGTTCAATTTTAAAGAAGATACTGGAGATTGGTTCGCAGATAAATATAATAATTTAAATTTTTCTCTAGGATTAAAATTGTATAAAAATTTTGGAATAGAGGCATCTGCACAACTATCTGATAAAAAAGAAAAAACTGGTTATGGATATTATAATGGTGTGACTCCGGCCACTATTAAAACAGAAATTAATTATTACGCTTATTCACTGGATGCAGTTGGGTATTTGCCAGTTTCAAATATCGTTGATTTTATTGGTACCCTGGGTGGTGGTATATATGTATTTGATGAAAAAGCAAAAATAACTAAGTCTAATGGGCAAGTTTTAGAAGATATTTCAGATAGTGAAACCAGATTTGCTCCTCGCCTTGGTTTTGGTGTCGAATTTAGATTGAATGATAATTTTGCTGCAAGAGTGATGGCTCGAGGGGCTTATTTGCATTATGATGATTTAGATTATATTATTGATCTTCAAGCTGGTCTGCGTTTTTATTTCAAATAGATAGGAAAAAGCTATGAAACAAATGCTTAAAAGAGTTTGTTTAAATTTCATAATTTTATCTTGCGTTGGATGTGCTACAATCGTACGCGATAGTAACCAAACAATTCCAGTCCGATCAAATGTTGAAGGAGTAGATGTAAAAATTGTTAACCAATATGGTACTACTGTTTATCAAAGTAAAACTCCAACAATGGTTAATTTAAAAACATCGACATCGGGCTATTTTAGCCCAGCAAAGTATACATTATATGCATCTAAGCCAGGCTACCAAACTTATATCACGCCAATTAATTGGCATATTAGTGCGTGGTATATAATTGGAAATTTTGGCTTTGGTGGTCTTATCGGGTGGTTAATTGTGGATCCTTTGACAGGAAAACTTTATTATTTGGATGAGGAAATTAATATAAATATGACCCCATCAAATGGTTATATTCAAAATGGCGGATATTACTATTAGATTTTTAGTCTTCAAATAAATATAAAGGCGCGGGATTGAAACCGCGCCTTATAAATTATCTTCTTGAAGATGTTTTCTTGCGTCGTGCGGTGGTGTACGTGCGGCGTTTGGTTTTAGTCAGCGAATCGGCAATCGAATCGAAAATTTCACCTTTTCGGTTTTGGACTTTTGCGCCGGCAAAGGCACCGACAAGCAAAAGCCATATCATTTTCAAAAACTTTTTCTTTTCCGTTTTTGAAAGCCAACCCCAAACACCTTTTATCCAAGACAGCAGGAAAAATTCTTTTTTCTTTACTGATTTTGAAGCCTCCGGCTCAATCGTTTTTTCTTCCGAAATAGTGTGATTTTTCTTCAAAATCGGTGATACTTTTGCCCTGAACGGTTTTAATATCGCATCAATTTCTTCAGTTGCAATATAGGCGCCATGAACGCGCATCAACTCACCATTTGCGGCTAAAAAGAGCGCATCACCTCTGCCGACCAAATCTTCTGCCCCCGTTGTATCCAAAATTGTTTTTGAATCAACGCCTGAAGCTGTTTTGAAAGCAAGCCTTGAAGGAAAGTTTGCTTTAATCGAACCGGTCACGACGTCAACCGACGGTCGCTGTGTTGCAAGCACCAAATGTATGCCGGCAGCTCTTGCTTTTTGTGCCAAAATTTGAATCTTTTTTTCAACCGTTTTATCTGATAAAACCAAGTCCGAAAATTCATCCACAATCGCTACAATATATGGCATACCGCCTTCTTTTTGATTGTATTCTTCAATATTTTTGGTCATGCTTTTTTCGAGCATTTCATATCGCTTGTTCATCTCCTCAACCAGATATGCCAAAGCCTCAGCTGCATCGGCATTGTCCGTCACAACAGGCATCAGCATATATTTTTGATTGTTATATACCGA
>CADAAN010000065.1 GCA_902785935.1 uncultured Pseudomonadota bacterium | reverse complement strand
ACTTAAGGAAAGATCCAAATGGTGTATTGACTTATAATTCTGAGCAAACTGTTATTGATAATCTCCAAATTTTGTTCAATCAAGCGCATTTGCTTTTTTGTCGGCAGCATCATATTCATTTGCCGCCCGTAAACTTGAGCTTCTTTTTTGGAAACAGGCGTTTTCAGTATTGAATCTATATCCAGATAGTACTCTTCGTTAACGAAAATTCCTTTGGCCCGCAAATTCGGTTGCATCGCAGAAAATTGGTTATCACGAAACACTAAATCACCGATTTTCATACATTTTGTTTTATTTTTCATATTTATACAATTATAGTCTTTAAAATTTTTAAATAATTAAATTATCCGAGCAGTGATATAATGAATTGCCAAACTTGTCAAGAAGGATATTATGGTGACAACACGATTTTACTTGACTATAAAACTTTGCTCGATATACATTCATAAAAAATATCGGAGAAAATTGATGAAATCGAAATACACCGGCCTAAAACGCATTTTAAAAGCTTTTACATATTCTTTTGACGGCTTTAAATCTGTTTTTATAAATGAAGCGGCCTTCCGTCAGGATTTGCTTTTTTGCCTTATTTTCGGTGTTGTTTTTTGTTTTTTACCGCTCGAAAGCACGGCGCGCGCATTTTTATTTTTTGCTTTGTTTTTAATCTTATTTGCCGAGCTTGTTAACACGGCTGTTGAAACAATCATTGATCGCATCGGTGCAGAATATCATCCGCTTTCAAAACAGGCAAAAGATATTGGAAGTTTGTTGGTTTTGCTGTCATTCTTGCATTTTTTTGTGGTCGGCACAATCATCTTATTTCCGATTTTGAAATAAAAGTTTCTGCGCGATTTGCGAATACTTTTGATAATTCCGCATTTTATCAATGTCATCGTATTGTTTGTATTTTTATCACCCCAAAAAGCCGAAAGTTTGGTTGAAAAACAGTGAATTTTGCTTATATGTTTCACAAAACAATGGAGGAGTATTATGCAAAATGCACAAATTTGGAAATATGATTATGCCAGTCGCTGTGATTGTTCTGACGATGATAATTGCGGTTGTACTTCACCCGGAAATATGGCACGAAGCTTTGTTCGTGCGGACTTAGCTCCGGCGACTATATGTAATAACGTCAGTGTTGGTTCACGTGCGCTCAATTTCAGTGCGCCGGCCGTATTGGCAGATGGAACAGTCAGTGAGAGTTTTAATTTTTTTGACTATATTGCCGGCAATTATGCGCTCTTAATTTTTTATGCCGCAGATTTTTCCGCCGTCTGCCCAAAAGAAATAACCGCTTTTGATCAAGCGTGCGAAACGCTTCACGGACGTGGTGTCAAAATCGCAGCTGTCAGTGTTGATTCGGTTTCGGCACACTCGGCGTGGCGAAAATTGCCGTTTGAAAACGGCGGTATCGGACAAATCAATTTTCCGCTCATTTCAGATTTAAGTAAAGAAATCAGCACAAAATACGGGGTTTTACGCGCAGACGGTATGGCACAACGGGCAACATTTTTGATTGATAAAAATTATACCGTCCGCTATCAGGCCGTATATGACCGCAAAATGGAACGCAATGTTGAGGAAACAATGCGCGTTGTTGATAAATTGATTGCATTGGATGAAGCAGAATGTCGAGGCTTGGAATGTCTGGTTCGACCGAATAAATCCGAGGTTTCCGCACAGTTTTTATAGAGCCTAACAATAATGCAATCGCTGTTTAGTTCAAAGCAGTATGTTAGCAAGATGTGCCATAGCTCAAGCTGCGAAAATTTTGTATTTTAATTTGTCTTAAACCGAATTAAAGATACCAAAAAAGCCGACGGATAAAAATCCGTCAGCTTTTAATGTTATGGATTAACCTCATTATAAACTTTCTCCAGAGCGGGATTTTTGCTGATAAAACAGCGAATTTCACTCATCCGGCAAATGCAACAGCCCGGCTTGGCATCAGAAGATTGAATACGAACATCGACAACGGGTTGCCGAACAAGATAAACACAATGAGCCTGCACCCAAACATAAAAAAGTCGTACAGACTTGTAGAAATAGCTATAGTATGAAAATTGATTATGGCAATACAAGAAAATAAAAGGGCGCCGAAGCTGTCTTCGGCGCTTGTCTTCTATTTGCAGATTTTCCTATCCAATTGTTCAAGCTGGTCGATATACGATGAAATCAGCTCAAGACCGTATTCCCAAAACTCGGCATTATTCGGATTAAGCCCGAACGGCTTGAGAATTTTATCATAATCTTCCAATGCTGTTTTTGAAAGCATATCCAGATATTTGTCGGCGAAATTTTCCACCTTGCCCGATTCTTTTACCCGATACAGCGAGTTGACAAAGCAATCGGCATATGAATACGCATACACATAAAACGGTAAAAAGAAAAAGTGTCCGACCATTGACCAAATATGGGCGCTGTCTTCGTCTACCTCGACATAATCGCCTAAGCTGTCGCGCATTTCTTCAACCCAGATTTGACTTAAGCGTTCTTCCGAAACTTCACCGTTTTTACGTTCGGCATGCGCCCTTGTTTCAAAGCAGTGAAAAGCAATCTGCCGAATGGCGGTGTTAATCATATCGCCGACTTTTGAGGCTATCAGACATAATTTTGCTTTATCGTCTTTGGTATTTTTGAGCATAGATTGGAATACTATCATTTCTCCGAAAACCGATGCCACTTCTTCTGAGGTCATACGCGTATGTTCGTTGAGTTCACCGTTTTTAACGCGCAGCTGATGGTGGCAGCCGTGTCCCAGCTCATGCGCTAAGGTCAGCACATCATTTTGCTTGCCGGCAAAGTTTAACATCAGATACGGGTGTCCGGTTGTTATCGGTGAACTGCAAAAAGCGCCGCTGCGTTTACCGTCACGCGGCGGAACATCAACCCAGTTATTATCAAAAAAGTCTTTGGCAATATTATAAAGTTTCGGCGAAAATTCTTTATATGCTTTCAGCACAATTTCGACCGCCTCATTCCAAGTATATTCCACATCGGCCGAAAACGGCAACGGGGCATTTCTGTCCCAGTAGTTGATTTTTTTCATCCCCAACCACTTTGCTTTGAGCTTGTAAAAGCGGTGTGCAATGTCTTTATAATGTTTTTTGACCGTTTGTGTCAGTACCTCGACACTTTTATCGCTCACATCTTCACTCATATTTCGCGCGGAAACAGGTGTTTTAAAGCCGCGTTTATCATCTTCAATGGCTTTATCTTTCATCACCATATTATAGATGAATGTGAACAGATGACTGTTTTCATATAAAACACGGTTCATTTCTTTGCCGGCCTTGCGGCGCAGTTTT
>CADAAN010000064.1 GCA_902785935.1 uncultured Pseudomonadota bacterium | reverse complement strand
CGGCTTTTTTAATCACCGGCACAAAAACGACCTGATAAGGTGCAATACGAGGTGGCACAACCATGCCTTCATCATCAGCGTGCGTCATAATCACACCGCCGATGAGCCTTGTTGAAACACCCCATGAGGTTGTATATGCAAATTCCGGCTTGTTTTCTTTGTTGATAAAGCTAATGTTTGCCGATTTTGCAAAGTTTTGTCCCAAAAAGTGCGATGTGCCGGCCTGCAAGGCTTTGCCGTCCTGCATCATGGCTTCAACGCAATAGGTATCAACCGCACCGGGGAATTTGTCGTATTCAGGCTTAACACCTTCAATGACAGGCATCGCCAAAAACTCTTCACAGGTTTTGCGATAAACCTCAAGCATACGTTTTGTTTCTGTTTCGGCATCTTCGGCAGAAGCGTGCGCCGTATGTCCCTCTTGCCACAAAAATTCACGTGTGCGCAAGAACAAACGCGGTCTTAACTCCCAACGCACGACATTTGCCCATTGGTTGATCAAAACCGGCAAATCACGATATGATTTCACCCATTTTGAAAAAGAATCGGCAATAATCGTCTCAGAGGTCGGGCGCACAATCAAAGGCTCGTCAAGCTCGCCTGCCGGCTGCAATGTGCCGTCAACTTGCTCTAGCCTTGAGTGTGTCACAACAGCCATTTCTTTGGCAAAACCCTCAACGTGCTCGGCTTCTTTTCTGAAAAAAGAAATCGGAATAAAAAGCGGAAAATACGCGTTTTCATGGTCAGTTTGACGAAATTCTTCGTCCATCAAATCGCGAATGCGCTCCCAAATGCCGTATCCCCAAGGTTTGATAACCATACACCCCGGCGAAACGGAGTTTTCGGCCATATCGGCTTCTGAAACAACGCATTGATACCATGCAGGATAATTTTCTGCTCTTTTTGTTTTAAGTGTCATAATCTTTTCCTTTTATTAAGCTCGAAGTTCACCGCCCGTGTTTTTGTTCACATTCACGATGACCTTATTCATCAAATTTTCAATATCTTTATCGGTAAATGTTTGCTCATTCGGCTGGAACACCACTGATATCGCAAGCGATTTTTTGCCTTGCGGCAGGTTTTCACCCTCGTAAAGGTCAAACAATCTGACTTCTGTTATCAGGTTTCTGTCCGCATTTTTTGCCGCTGCCAAAACAGCTGCGGCTGAAACATTTTCATCCACCACAAAAGCCAAATCTTTAACAACCGGTTGAAATGCCGAAAGCTCAAGCTTTTTCTTTGATTTATCATGTGTGACTCTAGGCAACGGGATATTATCCAAATAAACCTCAAATGCCACAACACGCGTTTTTAAGCCAAACTTTTTAATGACATTCGGGTGCAACTCGCCAAAATATGCAAGCACATTTTTGCCCAAACGAATGGCGCCGCTGCGACCGGGGTGATAATATGCCGGCGCATCTGTTGTTATCTGCGGATTATCTATCGGGCCTTTGGCCGCCGCAATCGCGGCCAGAGCATCTGCTTTTGCGTCAAACACATCAAACGGGCGGCTTGTTTTTAACCAATCTTTATCTGATGTCAAACCAACTCTGATGCCGGCGGCCACATTTGTTTCTTCTTTCGGATTTCTGCCGTAAAATTCAGGACCGACCTCAAAAATCGACATATTCGCATAGCCACGTGCAATATTGTTTTTTGCAGAAATTAAAAGGTTTGGCAACAAACTCGGGCGCATTTCATCCAAATCAGCCGAAATCGGATTATAGATTAAAACGGCATCCGTCTGATTTGATTTATGAAAAACATCGGCCGATTTTGATGATGTAAAGCTCCATGTAACCGCCTCATACATTGAGCGTAAAGCAAGCTCATGTTTGACAGTCACAATTCTTTGCTGTGCAGGTGAGAGCGTTTGTTTGGGAAACTGATCATGCGGCAATGAAACAGCTTTGATTTCATCTAAGCCAATCATGCGCACAACTTCTTCAATCAAATCCTGCTCGCACTCGATATCCCCGCGCCAAGAGGGCGAAACGGCCTTGATTTTATCGCCTTCAACAGAGGTTTTGAAACCTAAATTGTTCAAAATTTCAATGATTTTTTCTTGAGCCACTTCCATACCGACAAATGTTTTCATGCGTGACGGGCGGATATATGCCACTTGAGGCGCGGCATTTTCATCGCCTTCAATCATCACTTCCGAAACTTCGCCGCCGCAAATCTCGGTGATGAGCTGTGTGGCATAATCCGAGCCCAAAACGTTTGATTTCGGGTCAACCCAGCGTTCATAACGATAGCGCGAATCCGATTCAATGGCAAATTTTCGGCCTGTTCTTGCAATGCATTGAGGTTTGAACAAAGCGCATTCCAAGAAAACATTTTTTGTATCCGCTGAGCAACCTTTGCTTAAACCGCCCATAATGCCGCCTAAACACTCAATGCCTTCGTCATCACAAATACCAAGCGAGAGCGTGTCTAAATCATATTCTTTTTCATCTAAAGCCACGAAATGCTCATTTTCTTTGCACATACGAACAGTGATGTCGCCTTTGATTTTATCGGCATCAAAAACATGCAAAGGACGCGCCAAATCATAGTTGATGTAGTTTGTCACATCAACAAGCGGCGAGATAGAACGCAAGCCGATGGCTGTTAAGCGGTCTTTCATCCATTTTGGCGTTTGTCTTGTATTGTCAACGTTTTTAATGTATCTTCCGACATAAGTCGGGCATTCATCTTGGCATAAAACTTTGACTTTAATCGGGCTTTCAAATGTGCCTTTGATTTTTTTGATTTCCAACGGTTTTAATGTGCCAAGCCCTGCTGCCGCCAAATCACGCGCCACACCTCTGACGCCTAAACATTCTGCCCTGTTCGGGGTGATGGCTATTTCAATGACGGGATCAATGTTTAAAACCTCCGCGGCCGGAACACCGATTTTTGTGTCTTGCGGCAATTCAATAATGCCTGTGTGGTCTTCGCCGACGCAAAGCTCTTTTTCCGAACACATCATCCCAAAGCTTTCAACGCCGCGGATTTTACCCACTTTTAAAACCTCGTTATAACACGGAATATTTACCCCGACAGGCGCAAAAATGCCGATAAGACCTTCTTTGACATTCGGCGCACCGCAAACAACCTGTAATTTTTCTTTGCCTGTGTTAACGGTTAAAACGTGCAAGTGGTCAGAATCGGGGTGCATTGTCACATTTTCGGCTTTAGCTGTAATAAAGCCCTTTAAATTTTCTGCAGGATTATAAACTTCTTCAACCTCTAAACCGATACGCGTTAATGTTTCAACAATCGTATTTAAATCAGCATTTGTGTTGAGATGTTCTTTAAGCCATGATAATGTTAATTTCATCTGAGTTGTCCTCCGTTATTACTTAATCCGCCCGTCAGTGATGAAAAATCAAGCGGTGCAAAACCATAATTTTTGAGCCATCTGACGTCACCTTCAAAAAATGTGCGCAAATCGGGAATGCCGTATTTGAGCATTGCCAAACGGTCTAAACCGACGCCAAAAGCAAAACCTTGATATTCATCAGGGTCAATACCGCCCGCTTTTAAGACATTCGGATGAACCATGCCGCAACCCAAAATCTCAAGCCAGTCGTTGCCGGCACCGATTTTGAGTTCTGTTTTTGTCTTTAAGCACCCGATATCCATTTCAGCCGACGGCTCGGTAAACGGAAAATATGACGGACGGTAACGCACCGGAATTTCATCAAGTTCAAAAAAGGCCTTTACAAAATCATACAAACAGCCTTTGAGGTGAGCAAGCGTTGTTGTTTTATCAATCACCAAGCCTTCAACCTGATGGAACATCGGCGTGTGTGTGGCATCCATATCCGAGCGATATGTTCTGCCGGGGGCAATGATTCTGATCGGCGGTTTTTTATTTTCCATCGTGCGGATTTGCAT
>CADAAN010000063.1 GCA_902785935.1 uncultured Pseudomonadota bacterium | reverse complement strand
GATTTCAGGCGGCACATTGGCATTTTTTTCTTTTAAGTCTTTTTCGATCTCATTTAAGATTTTTTCTTTCAAATCATCAGCCGTAATACCATCTTGATTTGCCCAATTAACGAGGGGGACAACAAAGCCCGTCATTTTATAAAGTTCTTGAGCTAAAGCTTCCAGCTGCCATTCAGATTTATCCAATCCGTAAGGCATATATTGGTCGACAAGACCGCCAAGGCATTCTTCACGCATCACTTCAACGCTTTCGGAAACATCATCCGTTTCCATCAGCTTTTTGCGTTCGGCATAAATCACCTTGCGCTGTTCATTCATCACATCATCATATTTAAGCAAATTTTTGCGGATATCAAAGTTACGTTCTTCAACTTTTTGTTGTGCTTTTTCCAAAGCTTTTGAAATCCACGGATGCACAAGCGCCTCACCCTCGGGCAAGCCCAAACGATGCAAAACGGCAGACATGCGCTCTGAGCCAAAAATACGCATCAAATCATCTTCCAAAGACAAGAAAAACTTTGATGTTCCCGGGTCACCCTGACGTCCCGAACGACCGCGCAATTGATTGTCGATACGGCGGCTTTCATGACGTTCGGTACCCAAAATATAAAGTCCGCCGGCAGAAAGCACTTTTTGCTTGTCTTCTTCGACTTGATTCTTGATTTTTTCTTTCAAAGCCTTAATTTCTTCTTCGGTTTCATCACCTTTTAACAGTGATTTCAACTTCATGTCCGGATTACCGCCAAGCTGAATATCCGTACCGCGGCCTGCCATATTGGTTGAAATCGTAATGGCACCGGAAACACCGGCTTGTGCAACAATGGCGGCCTCTCGTTCATGATGACGGGCATTTAAGACCTCAAATTTGACGGAAGGCGCCGCCTTTGAAAGCAAGTCAGCGACAATTTCCGATTTTTCAACCGACGTTGTACCGACCAAAACAGGCTGTCCTTTTTGATGACAATCCAAAATCGTTTTGATAATTGCATCATATTTTTCTTTTTCGGTACGATAAATTTCATCATGTTCATCTTGACGAATAACGGGCTTGTTGGTCGGAATTTCGACACACGGCAAGTTATAAATATCGGCAAATTCTGCTTCTTCGGTCATCGCCGTACCGGTCATACCCGATAACTTCGGATAAATTCTGAAATAGTTTTGGAAAGTGATTGATGCAAGCGTCTGATTCTCAGAAGCAATCGCAACCCCTTCTTTAGCCTCCAGAGCCTGATGTAAACCGTCGGAATAGCGCCTTCCTTCCATCACACGACCCGTAAATTCATCAACAATGACGACTTTGCCGTCTTTGACGATATAATCGACATCCCGGGCAAACATTTTATGCGCCCTTAAAGCCTGATTGACGTGATGGACAAGCGTGACGTTTGAAATATCATAAAGATTTCCGTCTTTAATCAGCCCGACTTCTTTCAAAAGCTGTTCGACATGCGTCATACCTGCTTCGGTCAAAGTCACGGTCTTTTGTTTTTCATCCTTTTCATAATCAGCTTCAGTCAATTCGGGAATAATTTTGTTGACGCTGATATATTTTTCGGAAGAATCTTCTGCCGCGCCTGAAATAATCAGCGGAGTTCTGGCCTCATCTATCAAAATGGAATCGACTTCATCGACAATGGCAAAATTAAATTCACGCTGAACACGATCGGCAAGTGCAAACTTCATATTGTCTCTTAAATAATCAAAACCGAGCTCATTATTTGTGCCGTACAAAATATCGGCATTATAAGCATTGCGACGCTCAACATCATTTTTTTCATGAACGATGTAATCCACACTCAGCCCCAAAAAGCGGTAAACCTGCCCCATCCATTCGGCATCACGTTTAGCCAAATAATCATTAACTGTGACAATGTGTACACCTTTTTCCGTCAACGCGTTCAAATAAGCGGCCAAGGTGGCAACTAAGGTTTTACCTTCGCCGGTTTTCATTTCGGCAATCATACCTTTGTGCAAAACAATACCGCCGACAAGCTGGACATCATAATGACGCTGACCCAAAGTGCGCTTTGCCGCCTCTCTGACGGTGGCAAATGCTTCAGGCAACAAGTCATCAAGCGTTTCACCGTTTTTGAGTCTTGCCTTATATTCAAGGGTTTTCGCTTTAAGTTCATCATCTGAAAGCCGAACAAAATCAGGCTCTAACGCATTGATTTTTTCAACAATTTTGAATTGTTTTTTCACAAATCTGTCGTTGGCACTTCCGAAAAGCGCACGGGCAATTTTATTAAGTAACATATTTTTGACCTTATTTTTATAAAACAATATTTTACATTTAGTGTTTATTAAAACTAAAGTCAATACTGTGCGCAAAAGTTATAAACCGCTCAAATAAAAAATACTTTAAAAAGATGTCAAAATATTTATATTAGAGAAAGTGATAATTTAATCTTTGCGTTGAGGAGAATAAAATGCAAAAAAAATATGTAATGACCGGCGCTCTTATTGCTGCCGTAGCTTTGGGTGGAATTTTTTATACCGCCGCAGACTTTATGCCTGAAAAAAAAGTCAATATGAAAGTTTTGACACCTGCGCGTGCAAAGGCACCCTCTTCTGAAAAAGAAGCTTCGATTGCCGCGCGCGTCAACGGAGAAGTCATCACGATTGATGAAATTCGCCAAGGCTATATGGACAATCCGCAAATTGCGGCACAAGTGCCTTTTGATGATTTTTATGAAAAAGCACTTGATGTTTTTGTAAACGGAAAATTGTTATACCAGGCCGCTCAAAAGGCAAAAGTGGAATCGCTACCTGCTTACAAGGAAGAATTAAAAACGGCTAAAGAAGATATTGCACGAAAAGTTTATCTTGAAAGCAGAGTTGATGAAATCGTCACCCCTGAGGCTGTCGAAAAATTTTATCAGGACGAATATGTCGCAAAATTTGTCAGCCAAAAAGAAATGAAAGCAAAGCATATTTTGGTCAAAGATGAAAAAACGGCTAAAGAAGTGATTGCAAAGCTTTCTAAAAATGGTGATTTTGATAAGCTTGCCGAAGAATATACAAAAGACAAAACTGTTGATCTCGGATATTTTACCGAAGATTTAATGGTGCCGGAATTTGTTAAAGCGGCAAAAGCCTTAAAACCCGGTGAATACACAAAAACACCGGTCAAGACACAATTCGGCTATCATGTTATTTTGCTTGAAGACGTCAGAGATTCTGCCCCCTTGCCGGTAGAAGATTTGGCACCTCAAATCAAAAATATTTTAGGCCAGCAAGCCGTGGAGCAGGTCTTTGAAAACCTTTATGAAAACGGAAAGGTCGAAAAATTTGACCTAAACGGCAATTTGTTACCCAAAGAGGTTGAAAAGGCAAAATAAGCTTTGATTAATATTAAAAAGCCCGTCTTTCATGGCGGGCTTTTTCATTATTCCCGAGGAATTATCCTATTGTTACGTCATTAAAAAAATCCATTTTGAATAACTCAAAACGGAGGAGCTAACAGAACTGCAGTAAATCAGCCAAGCTTATTCGAGGCAAAGCCCTTATATCACTTACTCCTCTCTAAAGGAGTTATTTTTTACTGCTCATGTCTGTTAGACACCGCAACCATTTGGTTACGCCTTAATTGTTGCATAAAATGAGCAGATTGTCAGATGTTATTTTACGATTTGAATTTTTTTATGAAGTATTTTTTTAAATCGCACACTTTATGCGACAATATGTCCGTGTTTATCAAGTTAAAGGATATGCTTTTGCGAAAAATTAAATAAAAGCTATTGACAATACACATATAATTTATGTATTTTTTTACTGAAAGGAAAAACATTGACAAGCATTAAATCTAAAATCATTTTTGTAACGGTTGCTTTGCTGTGCGCACTTGGAGTGGTTGTTGTCAGTGCGGCGCTTATGGCATTTTATCATGATAAGGATACAGAAATTTCTGCACTTGAAAAAAATGTACTTGATTTGGCTTTACTCGGAGATGTTTATTATCAACGAGGTAAACCGCAATCTGTTGGTGAGTTTTTTACCACGCAAATTTTAAGAAACTATCCTCATTCTATGGGAAACGGTATTTATTTTTTGCCGTATAAAATACACAAAGATCAAAAAATTTCGTGTATTCATGCTGTCTGGAATGATGATGCGAAGATTGATTTACTTCCTTCATGTGTTAATAGTACCTTTGATTATTTTAAACAAAATTGGTACAAGGAAATTATAAAAGATTTACAATCTTCAAAGCGTGTATCATGGACAAAGCCTTATAAAAGTACGCAACTCGGTATTTTAATGACAACAATCGGTAGCGGAATTTATTTTGATAATGATTTAGTCGGGTTGGCTACGGTAGATTGGGAATTAGATACAATTTTAAAATCTATCATAAAAATAAAACCTACCCCGAACAGTTTTGTCCTATTTGCAGATAAAGCCAGTGATTGCATAATTGCCACAACAGAACCGGGGGTCGATAATTCAACGATTATGGGCAAACCTTTAGAGACAATAAAGTGGTACTCCAATGAGCTAAAAGAGGGTAAAACTTTTGATTATAACGGCACAAAATACATTCCTTACATCAAGCAATTAAAAAACGGAATGTTTTTGATTGTAAACATACCTTTGTTTGAATTATTTAATAATGCCGTACATCATTTATGCGTTTTGCTCAGTGTTCTTTTAATCAGTATAATCTTTATTGTTTTCGTGCTCTATAAAATATTAAAACACAATATTAATCAACCGATTAATACGCTTGCAAATATTGCAGAGAAAATCAGTCAAGGTGATTTAGAGCAGGATATATATTTAAAAGAGCCGTCCGAACTGGCAAAACTTGCCTCAACTTTTAACAAAATGAAAACTGATATCAAAATAAATTTAACCGAGCTTGCCAAAATATCGGCTGAAAAAGAAAAAATAATTTCGGAGCTCGCCATTGCAAAGACTATTCAGGATTCGGCTTTGCCAAAAGATTTTCCCAAAAATGAATATTTTGAACTTGCCGCATGTATGATGCCGGCCAGAGAGGTCGGTGGTGATTTTTATGACTTTTTCCCTGTGGATGAAAATCGCATAGGTCTTGTTATGGCTGATGTGTGCGGCAAGGGAATTACCGCAGCACTATACATGATGTCATCCAAAACGGTCATTAAAAATATGCTGCAAGCAGGATATCCTTTGAAAGAGGCTGTAATTAAAGCAAACAATTCTCTTTGCGACAGCAGTGCCCCGCTGATGTTTGTGACTGCCTTTATCGGTGTTTTGGATCTAAAATCGGGCACAATAGAATACATCAATGCCGGACACTGTCCGCCTTTATTACGTAAAGATAACAAATATGAATATCTTAACACAATTAGAAATACCGTTTTAGGGGTTAGATCGGGATATGAATATCAAGCTGAAAGCATAACTTTGGCAAAAAATGATAGGCTATTTTTGTATTCTGATGGTGTCACAGAAGCACAAACGAAGGATTGCAAATTTTTCGGAGAAGAACGTTTGCTTAAAATACTTAATCAAAAAAAATTGCCTCTGTCCGAAACTTTGGAATATGTGCATAAAAATATTCAGCAGTTTGCAAAAAATGCCCCGCAATTTGACGATATAACCATGTTAATTGTTGAATTTTATCAAAAAAAGCCTTGATTTAAAAAGAAAAAACAGCCACTTTGCAGGCTGCTGTTTGTATTGGTGGTCTAGTCTTCTAGGCTCATATGGCGCATAGCTTATATTTGCCAAGAAGACGTCGGTCACTTGTTTTGTAACATTTGCCACGCTCGATTGTCATCGGCTTGCAAATGAACAAAACTGCGCCTCACACAAAAAAAAGATGACATCTAGTCATCTTTTTTATTGGTGAGCCCGGCGGGATTATTTCGCTTCGCTTCATTCACTGCGCTCATCTGCTGACGCCGACCGGCGTGCACCCGCCCGCCTTTCGCTTATAGTCGAACCCACTTCTTTCGTGGGTTCGAATCCCAACTTTACCAA
>CADAAN010000062.1 GCA_902785935.1 uncultured Pseudomonadota bacterium | reverse complement strand
CTCGTTCGGCCTGCCGCCTAAAATCCGGATAATCGAATTTCCGGAAAAGGAGCTTTTGTCGTCTTCTAAGACCTCGTCCCAGAAGCTAAAAGCCGCTTTTTGCAGGCTCTTCGAAACCTCCCAGGAATAGAAAATGAGAATTTCGTATTCCCCCATATAGAGCTGATATGTCGCCGCTTTAAGCGATTTATCAGCCTTGGGGAGAAACAGATCCTCAATCTCTTTTTCCTTTTCGGGCGTCAGGTCGGCTCGGTGATAATACACCTTTTCGAGGAAGAGACCGGCTTGTTTGACTTGGTTTTGAAAACCATAGTCAAAGTGGCTTTTCTCTTCTACCTTCTGCTGAGCAACGGCTTTTTTTGCTGCCCGTTCGGCGCGCTTTGCAGAACCTAGTTCCACTTGGCGCTTGATTTCTTCCGGTGTCATTACTTGCAAGTCCACCTTTTATAGAAATCACGAGCCTTGGGCTGGAGCTCAGGGTCTTCGTACAGGCGGCAAATCAGCTTTGTATAAGCTGCCTCACAACCCATGGCATACGCCACCTTGTGAAGTAAAATGCCGATACGAAGCTTGTCCGATTCGTCAAAAGCTTCTTTCGAAGCAAGCGTCATTACGGCCTCTGCTCGCTGTGCAGGGAAGGAAATTTGCTTGCGGAATTCTTCCGCCTTTTCATGTCTTTCGTTTTTGTTCATAATTCTTTAAGTTATAATTATATTTGTTATCCTCTTATTATAGCCAAAAAAAATTTGACTTTCAAGACAAAAAATCAAATTTTTTTAAACAAACTGGTTTTTTATACATTATTTGAAGGTGACTTTGACCTTATTGCCCGATTCTTTGGTGTATTTTAAGGCCTCTTCTCTTGTCAAAATTCTGTGTTTGGGTTTGGCGGGTTTTTCTGTGACCGTGCCCATTTCAATATTTGTTTTATAAAGGGTATTGAATTGGCCGATGGTTGTCGGGATATCTTGCTTTAAAATATCTTTGATTTTGTCTTTATCCGTTACTTGAGAACAACCCTTATCTTTTTGACAGTAGCTGACGAGTTCGCCCGTCAAATCATCATAAACAAAGCTGTAAGAAGCATCTTCTGCTCCCTCGCTTAAGACTTCGCTCAAACGGCCTTGGCTGTCATAATTTAAGGTTAGCGAAGATGTTTCTTCGGCAAAAAGTTTTTCGCAATGTGCAAATTTTCGGGCATTGTTTTCGTCATCCATAATCAAACAATCATCGGCATTGCCGATTAAATAAACCTTTTTGGCATCTTTTTCATAAGAAAGAACATTGCCTTTGCTGTCATAAGTGATGTTGTCGATTTTTTTTGAAATGTTTGTTTTGTTGATGTCTGAATAGCTGGTATAAGATGTAATACCGCTTGGAGAATAAGTGCCTTCATATGCACTTCTGAAAGCGCCACCGGAAAATGTCCCGCCGGAAAAAGTGCCGTTACTGCTGTATGTCACAACTTCTTTGAAATCACCGTCTGTCTTGGTGTATGTGTTGCCGTCTTGAGAGACCTCTTCTTCGCCTTCGTTTTCGCCCTCTTTGCCTTCTTCTTCATTTTCGCCGACAAATTCAGACGGAAAAGTCACCTTTTGCGACTCGTCAGCAAGCTCAAATGTAAATTGAATAGAGCAATACCGGCTCTTGGTGCACAATTTGCAAACGGCTTTTGTATGTTCCGGAGTCGGTTTTTTCATGGCACCATCATCTTGAATGTATTTTTCGTTGTTTGAAAAGTATATCTTACCTTTTGTATTTTCTGATAAAACACCGATATAACCATTTTGCCCCCATAGATAAGCCGGCAAAATATCTTGCCATGCAACACCCAAAAATTGCTCACAGGAACGGCGCTTATACATATCGTTGAAATGCACATAAACATAGGTGTACAGATAAGGATCATCGAATTGTGTGGAAACATCCATTTCGCCCAAAGGTAATTTACAAACATACTTTTGACGGCTGAACATACTCGGTATTTCTTTACAGTCATCGATTAGACCATAATTTTTAAGCGAAGCCGGCGTATTTAATTGAGCTTTTTGGCGGACAAGTTCTTTGGCATTATCCTGAAATTTTTGAAAAAAGTCACTTGTCGTCGTCACAATTTCATTGATTTTTTTATAATGTATAATCTGTAATGACCAAAAAATGACAACCGCAATGATGGCAATGGCAAATGCCATAACCCCAATTGTTGCAAGAAAAGAACGACCCTTTTGATCAGAATTATACATAGAAGTGCGCCTTATAAAGTATGGCTGTATTATGCCGCCAAAATGGTTAATATTTTCTATACAAGTATATTATCGCATAAAAATCATTAAAAATCAACAAATTAAAACAGTTTTTCAACTTTTTGTTGCCTTTTTCAAAAAAAATGCTTGATAATTTGTGCAAAATTTGATAACAACCTTCTTAAGACTTGATGATAAGTCTGAATTTGTTTTAATTTTATTTGAGGTTTAAATACATGACTGATACCGCAAATCGCGTTAAGAAAATTGTTGCTGAGCACCTTGGTGTTGAAGAGTCTAAAGTCGTAGAAAGCGCAAGCTTTATTGACGATTTGGGCGCAGACAGCTTGGATACGGTTGAGCTCGTTATGGCATTTGAAGAAGAGTTCGGTTGCGAAATTCCGGATGATGCCGCTGAAAAGATCTTAACAGTGAAAGATGCGATTGACTATCTTTCAAAAAATGCGTAAGTCTTGTGGCTTAAGTTAAAAAAGACATAAAAACTCGCTGTGTTTAAGCGAGTTTTTTGTGCTAATGATGAAAAATGAGGTTGCTATGAAAAGAGTTGTCATCACGGGTATGGGTGTTGTTTCGCCTTTGGGTGTCGGCGTTGAGTATAACTGGAAGCGCTTGCTTTCAGGTGTTTCGGGCATCAAAAAAATTGATGATATGGATTTAAGAGATATTCCGGTGACGATTGCGGGACGTGTGCCTTGGGGCGAAAATGAGGGTGAATTTAATATCAACAATGTTTTGCCCATAAAAGACCAGAAAAAGAACGATAAATTTATTGTTTACGGTATTGCGGCGGGTCAGGAAGCCGTCAAAGACAGCGGATTTATCCCCGAAACAGAAGAACAAAAAGAGCGTTACGGCGTGATGATGGGCTCGGGTATCGGCGGATTGCAAACCATTTATGACAGTTCGATTGCTTTTAACGAAATGGGCATGCGTTGCGTGTCGCCGTTTTTTATTCCGTCTGTTTTAATCAATTTGATTTCGGGGCAACTGTCCATTCAGTACGGCTTAAAGGGTCCGAATGAAGCTTGCGTTTCAGCCTGCTCGACAGGGGCGCATGCCGTCGGTGAGGCTTATGAGATAATCAAACGCGGTGATGCCGATGTGATGCTTGCCGGTTCGGCTGAAGCTGCGATTAATGTTTTGGGTTTGGGCGGGTTTGCGCGTATGCGTGCGCTGACCTCAGCCTTTAATGACGAGCCGACAAAAGCTTCACGTCCTTGGGATAAGAACAGAAGCGGATTTGTGATGGGCGAGGGTGCAGGTGCGCTTGTTTTGGAAGAATTGGAGCATGCAAAATCACGCGGGGCAAAAATTTATGCCGAAGTTGCGGGGTATGGTATCTCGGGTGATGCTTATCACATCACGACTCCTTCGGGTGACGGTGCGCGTCGTTCAATGGAAATGGCTTTGAAAAAAGCGCTTGAAAACGGTGTTCAAAAAGAAGATATCGGATACATTAACGCCCATGGCACATCAACGCCGGCCGGTGACGTCGGTGAGGCTTTGGCGGTCAAAGCGGTTTTTGGTGATGCGGTCAAAAATATATCAATGTCATCAACAAAATCTTCCATCGGGCACTTGCTTGGTGCGGCCGGCGCGGTAGAGGCGGTGTATACGGCACTTTCGATTTTTAATCAAATTTGTCCGGCAACGCTTAATTTGGAAGATGTTGAAGACGATATCAAAGATATGGATTTGGTGCCCTTAAAACCGAAAAAACGTGAAATTAAGGCCGCGATGTCCAATTCCTTCGGCTTTGGCGGGACAAATGCGACTTTGATTTTGAAAAAATATGCATAAAATGAAAAAAATCGGTTGTTTGGTATTTTTTGTTTTTGTTTGTATCAGCGTTTTGTGCTACCGATACTTTCGATCAGCGTTTTTTGAGCCGCTGACGTATGAGGCACCCGTCGTCTTTGATTTAAAAAAAGGCTCGTCGGCTCAATCCGTTTCGGCACAATTGCGCCTTAAAGGCTATGATAAAAAATTGAAGGCCGGCGAATATTTGCTTGAAGAAAAAATGTCATTAGACGATATTTTGCAAAAGCTGACTTCAGGTAAGGTTATGATGCATCAACTCACGATTCCTGAAGGGTTGACGGCTCGGCAAATGCTTGAAATTGTTTCAAAAAATGAGTTTTTATCGGGCAATGTGACCGAATCTGTTCGTGAAGGCGAAATGTTGCCCGAAACATATACTTTTGCAAAAGGTGAGCTGAGGGATAATATGATTAAAAAAGCTAAAGCCGATATGCAAGAATTTTTGAATAAGGTGTGGCAAAGCAGGGCTCAAAACCTGCCGCTTAAAAATGAAAATGAGCTTTTGATATTGGCTTCGCTGATTGAAAAAGAAACAGGAATAAATGCGGAACGCGGTAAGGTAGCCTCTGTTTTTATCAATCGTCTGAATGTCAATATGCCGCTTCAGACGGATCCGACGGTGATTTATGCTATAACGAACGGAGCATTTGATTTAAACCGTTCGCTTAAACGCAAGGATTTGGAAGTTGACAGCCCCTACAACACATATCGTTATAAAGGTCTGCCTCCGACGCCGATTTGCAGCCCTGGAAAAGCGGCTTTGCGCGCGGCGGCACAGCCTGAAAATACACCTTATTTTTATTTTGTTGCCGACGGCAAAGGCGGCCACCGATTCGGTAAAACACTTTCCGAGCACAATGCCAATATCAAATTGTGGCTGAAGAGAAAGGATTTATGAATATGACAAACGAAATTACAGATAAAAATGCTCCGTTTTTTGCAGATATTGCGGCATTGTTGCAAAATGCACGCTCAAGGGCATATCGGGCGGTTAATACCATTATGGTAGAAACCTATTGGAAAATCGGCGAGCGAATTGTCAAAGAAGAGCAAAATGGTAAAAGCCGTGCTGAATATGGCGAAAAGTTGATAGAAAATCTTTCGCGCTATTTGACAGATACCTTTGGGAACGGCTTTTCTGAAGCTAATTTGAAAAATTTCAGGCAATTTTATTTAACCTTTCCTGAATTCGCTACACACTGTGTACCGAATCTTTCATGGTCTAATATCCGCTATATTATGAGAATTGAAAATAAAGAGGAACGCGAATATTATTTACGCGAATCTGCTGAGCAAAATTGGTCTTTTCGCATTTTGGAACGCAATATAAAGTCAGGCTATTATCATCGTTTGCTGTCAACACAACAGAAAAATACTACACTTGCAGAAAATCTTCCGGCGGAAATGAAAGCTCAAGATTTTATCAAGGATCCATATGTTTTGGAATTTTTGAATGTGCCTGAAAATATAGAGGGCAAGGAAAGTCTTTTGGAAAAAGAGCTGATTAACCATTTACAAAAGTTTTTGCTCGAGCTTGGAAAAGGATTTTCGTTTGTGGCTCGCCAACAGCGTATCAGCACGGAAGCAGAGCATTTTTATGCGGATTTAGTATTTTACAACTATATTTTGAAATGCTTTGTTGTTATTGATTTGAAAACAGACAAATTGACACATGCCGATATAGGGCAAATGGATATGTATGTCAGAATGTTTGATGAGCTTAAACGCGGGGTTGACGACAATCCGACGATCGGTATTATTCTTTGTACGGATAAAAGTGAGACAATGGTTAAATATTCTGTCTTGAAAGAAAATAAGCAGTTATTTGCCAGTAAATATAAAACCGTTTTACCGACTGAAGAAGAATTGGCAGATATGATTTTTCAACACAATTTAAGGCTTTTAGATAAAGGTGACAACACCTGAAATATTAAATCGTGGCTGAAAAAGAGCAATTAAGGCTTACAGGTAAAAAACATCCTTAAAGTTGGTTTTTAGGGTGTTTTTTATATAAATTGACGCGTTTTTGATTTTTTTCTTTACAAACAAATTTTTCTCTGATAATATAAAATCACGATGAAAGAAATTTCATCGAGAACCGAGAGGTTCGGGGCTGTGACAGGCTCTTTGTATGGGTGATACGTAACAAATAGTATCACATTTTGATGCTGTTTTTTTTTGTATCAAAGTTTGGGCGGTTAAATTTTTGATATTAACTTATAGAAAGGAATAATGTTATGAAAAACAATCAATTAGGTCGGTCGATGGTGGAAATGCTGGGTGTCTTAGCTATCATCGGCGTTTTATCTGCCGGAGCACTCGCAGGATATTCAAAAGCGATGTTTAAGCATAAAGTCAACCAATCAATCGATATTTTTCAAGGCGTTTTGCAAAGATTGATAGAACTTGATCAATCAAATTTAGGTGATGATTTTGTCATCAACAATGCAGAAGCGCAGGAACAATACGGCTTGATTCAAAATTGTCAGAAGGTAGAAGGCTCTGCTTATGGGGATTCTTCTTGTCAATTGCCAATCGGATATTTGGATACAGATTTATATTTTTATGAAGGTATGCTAAACGGTATTGTACTTGTACGATTTAATGATGCAAATTCATGCATTGCCTTCTCTTCTGCCCCATGGGATCAGGTCATACCGCAAGATTTTCTCACTGGTGGCGACGGTGTAGGATTTTTGACAGTTGCAGATGACATGAACGTCGTGTATGGATACAAAGATGGTGTATTTGAGAATACATGGGATGTTGCAAAAATTGCTCAAGAATGCTCAATTTGTAACGATGATTTACAATTATGTTATTTAGAATTGATGATTCACGTCTATTAATTATCCTTGTATTTTCACCCTTGAAATTCATAAAATCGATTTTAAGGCTGTTTTTTTGCCCGTAGAGAGAAAAATGGTTAATTTTTTGGGTATAAAAGCTTAAAAAACTTTTAAAAAAAGAAGTTTTTTGTTATTCTTTTCCACAGTATAGAAACAATAAGGAACTTTAATAATGGAAGAAAATGAAATCACAGCCTTGAACACGACGGCTGAAAATATTACGCCGACCGGTATTTGTGAGGAAATGCGCCGTTCATACCTTGATTATGCCATGAGCGTCATTGTTTCGCGTGCATTGCCTGATGTACGCGACGGCTTAAAACCTGTTCATCGCCGCATTTTGTACGGCATGTATGAGAACGGCTATGACAGCACAAAACCTTATCGTAAATCAGCGCGTATTGTCGGTGATGTGATGGGTAAATATCACCCGCATGGTGACAGCTCTATTTATGAAGCCATGGTCAGAATGGCTCAACCTTTTTCAATGCGATTAACGCTTGTTGACGGGCAAGGAAACTTCGGCTCGATGGACGGTGATGGCGCCGCGGCCATGCGTTATACCGAAGCAAGGCTTGCAAAAGTTGCCCAAAAGCTCATTGATGACATTGAGTTTGACACGGTTGACTTTATGCCAAACTATGACGAATCTCTTGAGGAACCGACGGTTTTACCGGCACGTTTTCCGAATATTTTGGTCAACGGCGCAAACGGTATCGCGGTCGGCATGGCAACAAATATGCCACCGCATAACTTGGGCGAAGTGATTGATGCTTGCTGTGCTTATATTGACAATCCGGATATCACGCCCGAAGAGCTCATCCAAATTGTTCCGGGGCCTGATTTTCCGACAGGCGGCCTGATTTTGGGTCAAACAGGTGCAAAGCAGGCTTATTTGACCGGCCGCGGGTCGATTATGATGCGTGCCAAATGCACGATTGAAGAAATCCGCAAGGACAAAGAGGCCATTATTGTTCATGAAATTCCTTATCAGGTCAACAAGGCCGCTCTTGTGCAGCGTATTGCCGAACTCGTCAAAGAAAAACGCATTGAAGGCATTTCAGACATCCGTGATGAATCAGACCGTCAGGGTGTTCGCGTTGTGATTGAAATCAAAAAAGATTTTCAGGCCGATGTGGTCTTAAATCAGCTTTATAAATATACGCCGTTGCAGACAAGCTTTGGTATGAATATGCTGGCCATCAACCATGGCAAACCGATGATGATGACCTTAAAAGACATTATCAGCGCATTTATTGAGTTTAGAGAAGAGGTTATCCGTCGCCGCACGATTTATAAGCTCGGCAAAGCACGCGACAGAGCACACGTTTTGGTCGGTCTTGGTATTGCAGTTGAAAACTTGGATCCGGTGATTGAACTTATTCGCACGGCGCCTTCGCCGACAGAGGCAAAAGAGGCTTTGCTTTCAAAAAGCTGGCCGGCCGGTGATATCACGCCTTTGGTGGAATTGATTGCAGAACCTGATCATAAGGTTGAAAATGGTACTTATCGCTTGTCCGAAGATCAGGCTAAAGCAATTTTGGATTTAAAATTACAGCGCTTGACGGGCTTGGAACGTGATAAAATTCATGAAGAATTGAGAGGTTTGGGCGATGATATTAAAGAATTTTTATCTATTCTCGCAAGTCGTGAAAAACTTTATGGTATTATGCGCGATGAGCTTGTTGAAGTCAAATCGGAATATGCTAAACCGCGATTAACAACGATTGAAGATATCGAGTATGATACGGATATCGAATCTTTAATTCAGCGTGAAGAAATGGTCGTGACCGTCACCGAAGCCGGTTATATCAAACGTGTGCCTTTGAATGCTTATAAGGCTCAAAAACGCGGCGGTAAAGGAAAATCCGGCATGACAACGAAGGAAGAGGATTTTGTGACTCGTCTGTTTGTGGCTTCGACACATACGCCGGTGTTGTTCTTCTCTTCAAAAGGTCTTGTTTATAAGATGAAGGTCTATAAGTTGCCTTTGGGCTCGCCGACATCAAAGGGCAAACCGTTTGTCAATTTGTTGCCGCTCAGTGAAGGTGAAAACATCACAACAATTATGAAATTGCCTGAAAATGAGGCAGAGTGCAAAGATTTGTCGATTATGTTTGCAAC
>CADAAN010000061.1 GCA_902785935.1 uncultured Pseudomonadota bacterium | reverse complement strand
GCAAGCTACCAATCTAATCCCGTTCAACTTGCATGTGTTAAGCCTGCCGCCAGCGTTCGTTCTGAGCCAGGATCAAACTCTCATCTTAAATGATTGTCTCAATCCTGCCTATATATTACTCATAAAGAATTTCTCTAGGTTCCTTATTATATACAGACATTATATCTTCTTCAAGCATACTGCCTGTATATCCTCTTCTTATTTACTCTGTTTTATAACACCGAGCTTTTATCAAGTTGCCTTATCCGCATCGGTGAGTGTGCTTATAACCCATTCAAAATCGTCTGTCAACACTTTTTTTTAAAAAAATTGAAAAAAAATTAAAAAATTTTTATCACATTGAAAATTCATTATTTTTTCATGTGCATAATATTTTTCCGAAGTTGCAAACTTGTTTTTTTATGCCAAAATTAAGACCAAAATAACCTTTTAAGCACACGTATATTTAAAAGTATATACACGATTCTTGCCCTAAACGAATCGATTCTGTTCTAAGATGATAAATTCTTATCAAAAATAGAGCATTTTTTGTTTGACATCTGCGTTTTTTTATGCCATCATGAGGATGTAACCAAAATGGTTGCGGCGTCTTCAAAACGCTTAGTAGCATAGGCTCCTTTGTGAGGAGTGAATGAAATAAGAAAGCTTTGCTTTACGAATAAGTTCGTCTGTGCTACTGCAGTTTTGAAGCTCCTCCGTTTTAGGTTATAAAAAACGGAATTTTTTTATAAAAGAAAGGTACAACCAATGAAAAATAATGAAACAGGCAGAAGTATGGTCGAGATGCTGGGCGTGTTGGCGATTGTCGGCGTTTTGAGCGCGGGCGCGTTAAAGGGTTACAGCGCCGCAATGTTTAAATACAAAATGAATCAAACGATTGACATCACAACAAGGATGCTTCAGCGCATTGAGGAACTGGCACAAAAAGATTTGGGAAGCGAAGTTTATATTGAACAAGAAAATGCCGTTGAATGGGGACTTTTGGAAAAATGCGATTTGGAAGACGGATACAAATGCCGCCTGCCGATAGGAAGTGTTAGCATAAATTTTTATGATACAACAGACGGAGGCTGTTACGAAGATGCCGGAGGATTTGGTGGCATTTTAGAATTTAAATTCACGGATACAAAAAGTTGCACAGCCTTTTTATCGGCGCATTGGGAGCAAATGTTGCCTCAGGATTGGTGGAATCCGAATGGGTTTTTACAGGTTGCAGGAAAAGAAACCACCTATCTTTATTATCCGAGAGAAGATATAACGGAGATGCCGACAATGTCTGACTTTACAAATGCCTGCCAAAAAGCATGTATAAACGGAAAGTGCTGGGTTCAATTACAATATCGTGACTGGTGTTAAAAATGACCAAAACATCGATTCGGTATCGGTAAACGGCAAATTATTCGGCTTTGCACCCCAAAGATGTGAGGCCGGATTTCGGCGATTCGGCTCAAGCAACAAAAGGCTTCAACAAATTTGCTGACAGTGCACGCTTTAATTAAAAAGTATCATTGAAAGTGCTACGATAAAAGCAACGATACCTGCCATGATGATATGCTTTCTTTCAAATTCAATCATTTCAATAAAACAAGCTGATTGCTACTGCAAAAACCAAAACAACTAAAATGATGATATGCCAAAGTTTCATTTTTTTCTCCTTTCATACAAAACCGATATATAATTGCCCTAAAAATCGATTTAAAGGGGATAAAAAATCAAAACTTGTGCAAAAACTATTTTTTTAAATTTTGCAAAACGGAAAACGGATTGGCGCGCTTGGTCGTTTCTTCATCAAATTCTGAAACAAAGTTAAATGTTTCTCCCGTTTGGCGCGGATAATCATCCAAACAAAGAGCCAATTGTTCAATCGCCATTTGTGCCAAATCAATCTGCCCGTTTTCAATAATATCGGGTGCATCGTCATTGATACCGTAATCCATGTCCTTAAATTCATTATAGGTCATTTTTGTATCAAAATGGTATGCAAACGGCACCTGATATTCTTTTTCAAAAACCTCAAGCGAGATAACACTTTGCTGTAAAACAACGGCTTTAAGATTTCCCTCAACGTCAAGCATATTTGTTTTGTTGTGTTTTTTTAAGATAAAATCAGCCTCAAAAGATTGAACGCCCTCAAGCTCAAGAATCTCTTTCAAATAAAGGCATTCTTCAGCATTTGCTTTCAGGTGATAATGGTGACGATTTTGACTTAATTCATCAATTTTCAAGGGATACGAAAAATCTTTTTGCATTTTGCTTTTGCCTGTGTTATATCATATGTGTTTGAAAAAATATAAATATAAGGATATCAAAATGTCAAGACACAATTTTGTTTTATTTGCCTTCTGCGCTTTTTTTATCAATGCATGTTCATCTGATGTTTTTTTGGTACACAACGGCAATATGCCGGATGCTTCTAAAATCAGCGAGCTTAAAACAGGGCAGACAAAATCAGAGGTTGAAACTCTTTTAGGCAGTCCGTCGGTTGTGTCTTCTTTAGATGATTCTGATTGGATTTATATGTCATCAACATTAAAAAAAGTTGCATTTTTTACACCTAAAGTCGTGAGCAGGGATATTTTAAATGTCCGCTTTGATAATCAGGACAAAGTTATTTCTTTTCAAAAGTTGAGCGAAAAGGACGGTAAAATAATTGAGATTGATAAAGACCAAACAACAAGCGGCGGACATGAGCTCGGCTTTTTCAAAAAATATTTTGGTGGGGTCGGCGCCTATATGCCGATTGCACCATCAAAGAATCAATAATTTTGACCCGCCGGCTTAAAAGAAAAACGCTATGGAAGATATTGTTGACATCACGGAATCCGAGGCAAAGGCTAAGCTTGAATATATTGCCCGTGAGATGGCAAAAGCCGACATTGCTTATTATCAAAATGATGATCCTTATTTGACCGATGCCCGTTATGATGAGCTTAAACGCTTAAATGAACTCTTGGAGGCAAAATTTCCGCATCTTATCCGTGCCGACAGCCCGTCCAAAAAAATCGGTGCACCCGTGCAGTCCGATTTTAAAAAAGTTACACACAAAGTGCCTATGCTTTCACTTGCAGATATTTTTTCAATCGAAGAATTGCAGGAATTTGTGGATTCGGTCAAGCGATTTTTAAACACAACCGATGATATTGAATTTACCTCTGAGCCGAAAATGGACGGTTTGTCTTTTAATGCGCGTTATGAAAAAGGCCGTCTTGTTTCAGCCGCAACGCGCGGTGACGGCAAAATCGGAGAAGATATCACCGAAAACATCAAAACGATTAAAAACCTGCCGCATTTTATTGATGCGCCGGATTTTCCGGATGTTATTGAGCTTCGCGGTGAAGTTTACATGTCAAAATCTGATTTTTTTGCCTTAAACGAACAGCAATCGGCTCAAAACAAAAAAACTTTTGCCAATCCGCGCAATGCGGCAGCCGGATCATTAAGACAGCTTGATGCCAACATCACAAAAAGCCGAAATTTAAGTTTGCTTGTTTATACATGGGGAGAAGTGTCGGATATTTTTTGGCACAGTCAGCAGGAATTTTTGCAAAAAGTGCAGGAGTGGGGCTTTCCGGTCAACCCGTACAACAGGCTTTGCCGTAATTTGGGCGAAATTGTTGCAAGTTTTGAAGATTTGGAAAAAACGCGCGCCGATTTGCCTTATGATATTGACGGCATCGTCTATAAGGTCAATTTTCTTGATCTGCAAAAGCGTCTCGGCTTTTTGACACGCACACCGCGCTGGGCGATTGCGCATAAATTTGCGGCCGAAAAAGCCATCACAAAAATCAACAACATTCGCATTCAGGTCGGCAGAACGGGGGCATTGACACCGGTTGCCGATTTAGAGCCCGTCAATGTCGGCGGCGTTGTTGTTTCGCATGCAACTTTGCACAATGAAGATGAAATCAGGCGCAAAGATATCCGCATCAATGATTATGTCGTCATTCAGCGTGCCGGCGACGTTATTCCGCAAGTTTTAAGCGTTGTTCTTGAAAAAAGACCTGCAGATTCGACCTGTTTTGTTTTTCCGCAAATTTGCCCTCAATGCGGCGCACACGCTATCAGAGAAGAAGATGAGGCCGTTCGGCGATGCACGGGAGGTTTATCCTGTCCGGCACAAGCGATTGAAAGCCTTAAACATTTTGTATCGCGTGAGGCTTTTAACATAGAAGGATTGGGTTCAAAAATCATTGAAGATTTTTATCAAAAGGGCTTTATTCAAAATCCTGATGATATTTTTACTCTTGAAGAACGCAATGGCGGTGATGATTTATTTTCTGATTTGGACGGTTTGCATATTGAAAATCTTGAGGGCTGGGGCATAAAATCGGCACAAAATCTTTTTAAGGCCGTCAGAGAGCATCGACGCATCACATTGTCGCGTTTTATTTATGCGCTCGGGATTCGGCAGGTTGGTGCGGCAACGGCACTTTTGATTGCAAAAAATTATTTGAACTTTGACGCTTTTATGAAAGCCATGCAAAACGGAGATACTTCAAAATT
>CADAAN010000060.1 GCA_902785935.1 uncultured Pseudomonadota bacterium | reverse complement strand
TCTTGCCGATAATGATTATACAGGCATAAAATATTTGCTGCGCTTGAAATTTAAAGATGACAACAAGGCTATCTTGACAAGCTCATTTTAATTACATTAAATGCGGCGGTTTAATGCTTTGTTTATGGTGCAATTTCAAAGACGAATCGGGCGCAAGATATTCTCTGTTTGCCCATTTTGAAACCAAAATATCAATCACATCCGAATCGATAATCTTGTCATTTTGAGCTGAAAAACGTTTTAATAAATCCGTATAAATATAATTTGCGATGTTCACCCTCATCTTGATCTCCTTTGAACAAGCTTAATATAACCGCTTTTAAGCAGATAAAAAAGGCAATATAGACTAAAGTCTATGTTTATAAGTTTATTTTTTGCTTTTCATAAAATACCAAACAAAAACAGCAACAATCAAAAAAAAACGCTCGGTTCGTAACCTGCGCTCTTAATATTAAAAAATCAAAATTTTTAACCTTTATTCTTCCAAATCAGAATCCAAAATCACAAATTCCTTCGGGCCAACCATATTCAAAACCACGCGCGCTTGCTCATCAAGCATATCCAAATCAAGACTTTCCGAAGACAATCGCTTAACTTTATCGCTCCATTCTTCTTTTTGATTTGCATATTCGGCCGAAATCTGACGTGCCGTTGCAACTTCTCTTGTCAAATTCATATACCTGATAAGACCTCTGTCGCCACGCACGGCATAAAAACTGAAATAGATAAAAACAAGCACCAACACAAAAAATATGCCTGAAGAACTGTATATACGTGTCAACATGTGCCAAAATTTATGCATCTTATCCTCTATTTCACCCAACGTATATAACCGGCACACGTCTTTGCATCCACACCTTTTATGCGGCATCTGTTGACAATCACGTTCGGCGCCTTATCCATGGCGTAACAGCCGTCACCAAGCAATGAATACGTTTTATAAACAGCTGTGTTCGGCTCAATATTATCAAAGCTTAAGGGCGTTTCCATCTTCGGCCATTTTAAGCGATAACTGATATTTGAAATTTTTTCATTAACACTGGATTGCACATAAAATTTTGCTGAACAATTAATCATGCCCGTTAATGTTTTAAACACCTTAAAGTCACGCATATAAAGAACAATTTGCGATTCTTGAGCACCATTTGAACTTTTCTCTTGAACAGGCTCAATTTCCCTTATTTCAACATCTTGATTTTCATTGCCTTGCGCTGCCCTTTGTCCCCAAACGGGTGCAGATAAGCGGCGTTTCGTTTCCTGATGCGACTCGACTTGAAAACTGGCATTTTCCTCACCACCGAAAACCTGAGCTTTTGCCTCATCATTAAAGCCCAAAAGAACCATCGGCAAAAAAGCAATGCCGACAGTCCTTTTAAAAATATGTTGACTATTGTTTTTCAACGCATACCCTACTTGATTTCAGCAACAACTTCAGATGTTTTCGTGATATTTTCATCAACAATTTTAACAGTGGCAGCAATTTGTTCTTTTTCCTGCTCTTCAGCTGTTTTTTCACGTGTTTCGAGTTCTTCATAAGCAATTTCTTTAAACTCGCCGTAATATTCCGGATTTTTTGAATCGATATATGTAAACATACCGACGCAATTATTGACGGCAACATTATTTCCTCTTGCTGAATTATTTTGAGCCTCATCACCTGCCAATGTGCACGATTTAACGCTAAACTTTAAGTTATCAAATAAGGCAAAGCATTTATCCGTCGGGGCTGTACCTTTAATACTGACCTGTTTTAATACCCCCAGTGACGGTACTTCAACGCTTGATATAATCGAACCTAACGTTTCAGGCGTTTTCTGCATTTTCTTTGCTTCATTTTTCGCCGGTTCTTTTTCTTCAACTTCAGGTGCATCAACCAAATTGTCAACGCTATTTTCAATCATATAAAGATCCGAGACATGGTCTGTCCAACCAAAATCGACCTTAGCCTGTCTGATACCTTTTTTGGTACGATTAAAAAATGTTGCCGTATATTCGCAAGCCGTCACAGCGCCATCTGTATTCAAAACAGGCTTAATGTCGTGAATTTTAAACAAAACAGCCTGTGATTTTGTGGCAAAAACCGTTTCCGCGCTGACGGGCGCGGCCTCGTTTTTGACTTCAGCCTCTGTTTTCTCTTGAGCCTGAGCAGAAAAAGCCACACCGGCCGCGATCAATGTTAATGCAATATTTTTCATAAAAGATTCCTTTCCTAAAACTTTTGTTTTGATAAAATTAACACGACTTTGTTAAATTTTCCTTTAATTTTTTTTCCATTCTTAAAAAATCTGACCAAGCCTTTGCTTTTTGCGCCGAATTTCGAAGCAAAAACGCCGGATGAAAGCTTGCAAGCACGGGTATTTTGACCTTATTTGACAACTCATACTCAAGCCACCTTCCCCTTAATTTTGAGATAGAATCCGTCGTATCCAAAACAGCATCTGCCGCACTTGCCCCCAAAAGCAAAATAACCTTCGGACAAACAAGCTCTATCTGTCTTTTCAAAAAAGGCAGACAAATTGCAACTTCGGCATCGGTCGGCGTCCTGTTTCCAGGCGGCCGCCACGGCAAAACATTTGTGATATAAACATCTTCACGTTTCAAGCCAACGGCAAAAAGCATTTTTTCAAGCAATCTTCCGCTACGCCCGACAAACGGCAGGCCTACTCTGTCTTCATCAGCCCCCGGTGCCTCACCGATAAGCAAAATGTCAGCTTTGGGATTTCCTGCCCCGAAGACGGTTGATTTTGCCGTCAATTTTAAGGCGCAACCCTCAAAAGCGCTCACAAGCTCTTTAAGCTCAGATAAATTCTCAGCTTTTGCACAAAGTTCACGCGCATTTTGCTTCGATGCAATGATATTTTGTGACAGATTCGTCGTTGCCGCGCGTTGATAAAAAGCGCTCCCTGCCCCTAAAGGTTCCGGACTTGATTGCACAGCCGCCTTCTGCTCAATCTTAAAAACATCATTGCCGCAGGTTTCATCTACACCGGCGCTGATATAAAATTGCAAAATATTTTTGATCTCGTTTGCATCACTCATACGCACAATATAACATTAAAAATTGACATTTTGCAAGGTGCGTCGATAATTTTCTTAATCAAGTGTGTATTTTTTCATCAAGAGTTGTTTTTTTCCCTGCAAATATCAAGCTCCTGCCTGAGTTTATAAATACGCGACAACCATTCAAAAGTATTCGGAAAATCGCTTGCCTTCAATTTTGAAAGTTCCAGCCCGACTTTTTCTCCGCCTTTCGGATAAACAGGGCAATAATCATAACTGACCTTGCATGAACAACTCGACAATCCTACCAGAATCGGCAGGAGCCTCAGCCCAAATTTCAGATTTTTTCTTATCAACATATTTAATCACCTCAATTTCTTTGATTATTTCATCGCCCTTTTGACGGATAATTTTGACCTCGGCATGGCTTCTGCCCAAAAAATACGATGCCCCGCAAAGCAATACCGTCAAAATAAAAAAAACGATATTTTTGTAAAAAAACATAACAAAAAAACTCCTTGCTAAAAAAAATATTTGACAAAATCAAAAAAATGTTTTATACGTAACTTATGTTTATTCTTTTTATGTCAAACAATTAAATTCCATATTATGAACTACAATTTATACGCCCTCTCCGATGAAGAATTCGAGATGTTTTCTTCGATGGAAAAAATTACCGCCAAGGATGTTCAACCTGTTTTTCAGCGCGTCTCTTGCGGCAAGATTAAAAATCCCGCTGTCGGAAAGCTGACGATTGTCAACCGCTTTTTCCCGCAGCTCAAAAGCACGATTTTGCCGACTTGGGAAGAAAAGTACGTGTTTTACACCATTGAAAAGTACAAGGCTTCGCTCTTTTCAAAGCCGACTTATCGGATTTTCATCTGGATCCCGTATTCGACGCAGATGATGGCTATTTCACCGGATGCTGTCACTTTTGCCTTTGAAGACGAGCCCGAAAATCCTGTTGCCAAGTTTTTGCTCTTCAGCGATGAGAGCCGAAAAGACATCTATACAACGAGTTATACGGATGAAAAAGTCCACCACACGCTCACCCAAACAAAGCAAGAAATCTGGCGTGAATATGATGTGACGAAAGATGCTTTCGTTTGCCGTCAAGATTCCTGCCATTTTATGTTTGAGTGGTCAAATCCGGACGGCTGGGCCGGTTTTCCGCCCACGCACACCGAAAAGCATCCGCCGATGTACTATTTAAGGCACAGCTTTGATGAAGATCAAGCCCCGCGCTTAAGATACCCGTCAAGACCCGTTTTTCACGGCGGTGAAATAGATGAGTAAAGCAAAAGGAAGGTTTCTTTAAACCTTCCTTTTTTATGAATACCATTACCGATACCTTATCTTGAACGAATTTGTTTTGCCCGCGACCTCATTTGGCTCATCAATAAGCCGTCACCTTTCGTTTTTGTTCTCTTAAAATGTCAAAACATCGTCATGCTGAACTTGTTTCAGCATCTCACCGATAAAC
Organism: uncultured Pseudomonadota bacterium; assembly: GCA_902785935.1. Classification (GTDB taxonomy): domain Bacteria; phylum Pseudomonadota; class Alphaproteobacteria; order RF32; family CAG-239; genus UBA1254. The sequence goes on along the minus strand of CADAAN010000060.1, from coordinate 974 downwards.
TCGCTCGTCTTCGATTCCTTTCATAACGTTGTTGTTACACCATTAAAAAAGTCGCACATCAAAGAGCGACGGAGTGGTTAGAAAATCATGTTATACGAGATCCGCCATCAGCACCCCGATCAGTTTCGGGGATAAATCTGTTGTTTAAAATAAAAAAACAACACCAACAAAACAGTGTTATCTATCACTGCGTATAACAAAAGGCTTCTAACAGCCCCGCACCCTTCTCGGGCACTTGATAAAAAAAGTTTCCTTTCCTTATCTGTTTTTTAGTGTAATGCATTCAAAATCGAAAGTCAAATCGTACATTTTTTAAATATTCCGAATTTTTGGAGAGCTGTTTCGGAAACATTTATCCGTTTTACTGCACTCATCATAAATTAAACAGATAATACAAACCAGGCGGGATATTGCATCTCCTTAATTTATTTTACCTTCAGGTCGACACAATTTTCATAATCCGAATTTTCACTGTTCGGGCGGTATTTTTCAAAATAAATATTTCCCGTCATACAATGCAATGTATCATCATATTGTAATGTACAGGCCATTTTGCCTGTATACTCTGCGCCGCGAGAATCATGCACCAAACAAAAACATCTGTCGCATTCATTTAAGTCCGCATATTTTTCATACGTCCCGCATAATTTGGCGCGATATTCATTGTGACCATCAGCCCTTAAAAAATATTCTTCACTGTTATTCAGAACACATTGAACTTTATCAAAATTTCCGATGTCAAACATCGTGCAAAAAAAACGCACATTTCCCGCTTGTTTATTTTTTGTATTTATTATGCGCCCCTCGCAACCGGAAGTGCCGCAATCAGCATCACCGTTCACAGATTCAAGTTGCCAAAAAGCATCCGTTTCAATGATATAATCGTCATATTCACCTTGATATGAATTGTGCAGTTCACGGATGCTTTTACTTAAAACGCTTTTTTCATACAGCATAAAAGGACCGCACGGCCA
>CADAAN010000059.1 GCA_902785935.1 uncultured Pseudomonadota bacterium | reverse complement strand
AGCACTGAAAAGTGCGGGGCTTAAAACAGCCTTACCATACACGGCAAAGGATATATGCCGTAAAAATATATCCCCGATGATGGCTCGGGGAGCTTATGGCGTATGTTCAAGGTTATTCCTAAAGACCATAAGAGTCAACTTGTATGGTATGATTGTTTTACTCCCTGACCGCTTTTTAAGTGGTCTTTTTTCATTAACTTCAATGCAGGGAGAATAAAATGATATCAAAAAATAAAAATATATTTCCTTTATTGTTTTTTAAGAAAAACATTTATATAATATTCTCAGCACTGAAAGGTGCGGGGCTTCTAAAAGCTCTTCATTACGCGATGACGGATATTCATCGTTATTATCAAAGCATTGTTTTATGCGTTTTGATAAATATATCCCCGATGATGGCTCGGGGAGCTTATGGCGAATGTTCAAGGATTTATCCTAAAGGCTATAAGAGTCAGCTCGTAATGATGATTTTTAGACTCTCCGACCGCTTTTTAAGTGGTCTTTTTTCATTAACTTCAACACAGGGAAAATAAAATGATGTCATCACCGGATTGGTCGCTCAACGGGCTTATTGAATACACGGTAGAATATGAAAAATATGAACCTATTCTTGATTATTATCTCAAAATAAGTTTAGACTATTTGTCAGACAGTGAAAAAATCGATGTTATGCAACAAATTATGAAAGTCGTCAATAATCGTATCTCTTTTGTCGGTATTTTGGCCTGTATCTATTTTAAAAATGGTGATAAAGATCCGAAAATTTGCCGACAAATAAAACAACTTGACGGTATGGACAAGATATTAAAATATCTTGAAGAATACGTTTCTTCCAGAACATATGATTACGCAATACAAAATATTGTCGAAGAAAAACTTTATCTCTATTTTCGCGAAATAAAGCAAAAAACCCATCTTTTATAACCTTTTTTTCAGCAGAAAAACGGGACGTGCTTTGTTTGAATTTTTACATATGACTACTTTAGCCGAAAAAGAAGATTCTTGCCATGCCCTCAGCTCAATAATTTTAAGCAATTACATCAATGATTTATTGTTCTTTTGCGGCACGGGATTTTTCAAGCTTTTTTAAGAGCATATTGCGCTTTAAGCGGCTTAAATGGTCAATGTATAAAATACCATCCAAATGGTCGATTTCATGTTGTAATACGACGGCAAGATAATCTTCGGCTTCAATTTCTTTAACGGCACCCGATTTGTCTTGATAACGTACTTTTATTTTTTGATATCTTTCAACATCTGCCGATTGTCCCGGAACGGATAAACACCCTTCGCAATAAAAGATTGTTTCTTCACTGTGATAAATAATTTCAGGATTGATTAAAAACATCGGATTGCCGCTTTTATTAAGGCCTGTTTGTTCATCATCTTTCTGTTCGGCATCTATCACAATCATACGTTTTGAAACACCAACCTGCGGTGCGGCCAAACCGACACCGTGATCTAAATACATTGTTTCAAGCATATCGTCTAAAAAAGTGCGCAAGGCATCATCAATTTTTTCAACAACTTGTGCTTTTTGGTGCAAAATCGGATCTGGATATTCTCTTAAAGCAAGTTTTGTCATTTGTATTTAATCCCTTAAGGCATGTGCTATCTGGTCTAAAAGCGCATTGACCATCTTCGGCTCATTTTTATTGAAAAATGCATAAGCCAAATCGACATATTCCTGTATCAACACTTTTTTATCAACGTCTGTCGTATTTGTCAGCTCGTAAACGGCGCAAAGCAACAAAGCCTGCATCGTGCCGTCCATCTTGTCAAAGTCGCGTTTTTCGTTCAGATAAAATGCAAGCGATTTTTCCAAATCTTCTTTTTTAGAAAACACACCCTTGACAAGCGTTGAAAAATAAGCTGTATCAATCGGGGTCAGTTCAACCAATTCTTCATTATGCATAGGATTATTTTCATCAATAGCAAAGCGACCGACATCGCCGTTTATAAAATCTTTAATCACTTCATCAACACCGAGCTCGCCGTATGAAGCCATATAAACGGCTTGCACGGCGGCCAATCTGGCGCCTGATTTTTGACGGATTTTTTGCGATACAAATTTACTCATTTTCTGTTTCCTTATGTTCTAAAACCGGTTTAACCAGTTCATCAATCGTTTTAACAAATTCTTCAAAATCTTTAACCTCTTTAAAGTCTTTATAGACCGAAGCAAAACGGATATATGCGATATGATCCAAACGCGATAAGCTTTCCATCACGGCCTGTCCGATTTCATTGGTTGAAATTTCGTTTTCATACAGGCTTTCAAATTTTCTGACAAGCGAGTTAACAACCTTTTCAATCCGCTCAGCCGAAACGGGACGTTTGCGAAGCGCAATTGAAATTGAACGAAAAAGCTTTTCTCTGTCAAAAGGCGTGCGTTCGCCGTTTTTTTTGACAACAGTCAAATCTCTTAACTGAACGCGCTCAAAAGTCGTAAACCTTGAACCGCATTCCGGACATTCACGCCGCCGGCGGATGGCCGTATTGTCATCACTGTTGCGCGAATCTTTAACAACCGTGTCGTCAAATCCGCAAAACGGGCATTTCATTTATTCTTCATTTCCTTTTTCTAAAAGCTCTGCCGTTACCTGATAAAGCTTTGATGAATATCTTGCCCCCTTTATAAGCAAAATATCTTCATTTTGCAAGAGCTGATTTAACAAAAAATCACTTAAACCGTCTTTTGAGGCAAAATAATATTGTTTGATACGGGGCGGCAGGTTTAAAAGCATATCTTTCATTTCTTCACAAACGCCGACAACAATATCAATGTTTGTTTTTGAAAGCGCCTCTGATATTTCAAGATGCTTTTGTTTTGAATGTTCGCCAAGCTCTGCCATTTTGCCTAAAACAGCAATTTTTCGACCTTTGCACGGCATTTTATCAAGGCTTTTAATGGCAAGTTTCATCGCCTCGGGCTGGCCGGAATAGCTGTCATCGATTAAGGTATACGTTCCGCCCGTTTTGAGCTTTAAGGTATGCTTTTTGCCCCTGCCGTCAAGTGCACCGAAATCTTTGATAAAACTTGCCGCCTTATGCACATCAAGATTTAAGGCCTGCACAACGCTTAAAGCCGCCCACGCATTATAAAGATGATGTTCTCCGTCATCTTGAAGCTCAAAATCAGCCTCTAAATGGTGATTTTTACCAAACAAAATAATGTTGTCTGTTTTTTGCCGTGCGGCATGAATTAAAACATCGGCAAAATTTGTATCTTCGTTGATGACGGCCGTACCGCCTTTTTTTAGATTTTGAAAAATTTCGGCTTTTGCCATGGCAATATGTTCCAAATCTTCAAAAAATTCGATGTGCATCGGATAAACATTTGTCACGAGGGCAATATCGGGCTTAACATACGAACTTAATCTTAAAATTTCACCTTTGGCACTCATCCCCATTTCAACAACGGCAAAATCAGCCGTCAAATCAAGATTACAAAGCGTCTGAGGCACGCCGATAAAATTGTTGTGATTACCGACGCTGGCATAAACTTTGCCGAAATGCGACAGTAAAAACTTGATTTCTTCTTTTGTTGTGGTTTTTCCGGCGCTTCCCGTGAGGCCGATGACAGTGCCCTTAAAGTTATCTCGGACATATGCGCCGATTTTACCGTATGCGTCAAGGCTGTCTTGAACGACAATCTGATATTCATGCGGCACACCTTCGACATAATGCTCGACAATCGCGGCACATGCGCCTTTATTCAAGACTTGTCCGACATAATCGTGGCCGTCAAATTTTTCGCCTTTGATGGCAATAAATAAATCATTGTTTTGAATATTTCGGCTGTCTGTTGAAATATTTTCAACATCTGAAAAAATGATTTTTTCCCGATAAGCTAAAATTTCAGCAATTTTTTGTGTTGAGAGTTTCATTGATTTTTCCCTAAAAAAACGATGATTTATCATAAAAAAAATTGGTAAAATGTTGGTAAAGAAACGATATTTTTTTATTTGCCATTTTGATGAGGTCAAAGCCGTTGCTGGCAATATCAATTCAGTCAAGATAAGGTACAAACAAAAAAGCCGATAAGTGTATTAAAAAAACTTGACAAATATTTTCTGTATATGATATATTGTATCTCGGAAAATTTAAGAATATATCATTTGAAATTATTATACTATGGAAAAAATCAATTTTTTCGGCGATCCTGAGGTCTTTAAAAAAAGGATAGCCAAAATGGATGACAAGAAATTTAAAATTTTTGTCGCAAAAAAAGAAGAACAATGGGCCTTTTTGCAACGAAACAGGAATTATTATCAGCTTTTTGCTGATGATCCTGATGATGCCAGAGGCCGCGATGCCTTGTGCATGAAATATCTGTACGAGGAAAAGGAAAAAAGAGGTATCCTCTAGCTTTATAAAAAATCCGCTTGTTTTAAGCGGATTTTTTTTGCCTCGTTACGCAGATAGGTAATTCCGCTCTTAGTATACTGCGCTCCTGTGGTTATCTTATTTATAGCTCCCACAAACTCCGCTACACTGCCTGATTCGTCGGCTTTTGAGGCTATTCTTACGAAAAAGCCTATTTTGCCGAGAATATTTGCACCGCTCTTGACTTGTGCCTCATTGACACGGGCTATAAGGTCTCTTGTGTTAGCCGATATACCGATAGCCTTTAACTGCTCTGATGAAAGATTTCGTACCTTCTTTGTGTCGATAATCCACTTGCCACCCTCATATTTGAGGACATTTATTCCCGCATTCTGAGCCTTCAACAGAAAGGCTTTGTTCAGTTCAAGAAGTTTTTCGGGAGTGAAATTTGCCATTGAAAACGT
>CADAAN010000058.1 GCA_902785935.1 uncultured Pseudomonadota bacterium | reverse complement strand
ATCATTTCTTACTCCTTTCATTGTGGGATCCTCTCTCTTGAGGATCTTTTTTTTATATATATCGTTTGATTCGTGATGACTTACTTATCTCTCCTTCAAGATCCTATTGTAGACTCGGCCGTTATACCCTCTCACGCCTATGATACTTTCTCTTTCAAGGCGGGAAAGTCGGTCGTCGCCGGTTCTTCTATCTTCTGTATCTTCCCTATACTCCTTTTTTTATTTTTATCATCATTTCTTCCTGGTTTCATTAATATTGTATCTCTCCCAAGTCCCCTTGGGAGTTTTTTTGTGTGATAAAAAAAAAGCACCTTGAAGGGTGCTTTCTTTTTTAGAGGGTTACCAGATAAGGAGATGATTCAAACTCTTCAAAATCGGAAAAGCTTGAGACCTCCACCATGGATACAAACATCTCTGCCCGTCTTCCATCACATTCATAGACATTCATGAGAATCAGTCTGATCTTATGCCAGCCCTCATCGTAAAAATCCTGACGTAAGATTTTTTTCCCAATAATATCTGAATCGAAGGAAAACATTCCATCGATAGGAATACGAAGCTGGCCTTTACCAGCCGGGATTATCATCTCCGAGGAATGAGGAAACTCACTATATTCGGGAGATAATACCTCAAGAGAACATGCCCAAGAGACTGTACTGTCGGGATAGACGATGACTTTCAGAAGGCATTCCGTTTTGGAAGGCATAGTCGTAGCCGTTTCTTTATGCTTTCCCTGCCGCGCAGTATACTGAACAGCGAAAACAGAAATAATGACGATGACGATGGTGGTGATAATGATAATCTTTTTCATTTTCTTATGTTTTTTAGTTTAACTTCAACAAAAAAAACAAATTATCATGAAAAAGAAGACCTTTAAGCCCTCTAGAGGTATAATTAACATTATACTTTTCATAATAATTTGTTATGTGATATCATTCTACTCCTTTTAATGATTTTGTCAAGTGTTTTTTTTGTAACTTTAGATAAGAGGGAGAAAAAATATGAATAAATATATTTTAATTTTGGGAATACTCGCAAGTTTTAATGTGCATGCAACCTCGTCAGGCAATTGCGGCCCGATAGATGAAAACGGAGCTTATAGTTCAAGTTGTACTTGGAAATATAACGAATTGACACACACTTTAGACATCACAGGTGACGGATATATGGCTGACTTGGGTGCAACATTGTGAGAGCGGCAAATGTTTCTCTGATGCCCCTTAGAGTGAGTTTAACGCTGAAATAGAGCATGTCTCTATTGGAGGCAATTTAAAAAATATCGGGGCTTATACAATTTATGACATGCCGAAATTTCCTGAAACCACTATTTCAGCACCGATTGAAAGAATAGGCTCTCAGAGCATGAAATCGGCAGTAGGCTATGAACTCCCAGAAACAGTTAAAATCATTGAAAATGCAGCTTTTTCTTGGACACATGCCGCTCAGTCAATTATTATTCCAGATTCGGTGACGGAAATAGAAAGAAACGCTTTTGCTGACTGTCGCCAAATTCATGAGCTTACGCTTCCTCAAAATTTGACTACGATAGGAAGTGGTGCTTTTATGAATACAGGTATTACAAATTTGATTTTTCCTGAAAATGTTGTTTCTATATCACCTGAAGCATTTTTTGCTAACTATGATTATTGGAAAAAATCACAAATTCTTAATTTATATTGTAACAAAGGGGTTGTAGATCAATGCGAGACAGCTCTTCAATGGAAAAAAGATTTAGGACAAACGGTCAATGTCGTGCCTTATCAAAAATATGGCAATTCATATTATTACGACGGCAAATTTTACGCTTCTCCAAATGACATCATCGGCAATCATTATATTCAAAAACGTATTTATACCATCGATGAGGCCAATGCCGTCGCGGGCAAGGTTAATTCTGTCAAGATAAGGTATCGATAAAAATGAGATGCCGGAATCGAAGATGAGATCCCGAAACAAGTGGAGCGCGACAAGCTTGCTCATCTTTGATTCCGGGATGACGATAAAGGGCGATGACAATGTTTTTGATGGGATGGCCTTTAGTAAATCCGGCCATGACATTCCAAAGGAAAAACAACAAACGTCATCGCTCCGAAAGCGTCAGTCTTTCGGTCATGCAATCTTCAATATTGTTCTCCCCCCTTATTGAACATACGGGGGATTAAAATATCAGCCTTATTCTTATATTAAGGCTGATAAAAAAATAATCAGAAGATCCCTTGAATTTTTTGCGTACCGCAAAAAATAGGGATGACGTTTAAATGATGAAGCTAATGCCGTCGCTGGGAAAGTCAATTCGGTGAAGATAAGGTACAGATAAAATAACGTTCACCAATTAATTTTGTATGGTTATAAAGTATGACCCAAAAAAAGACTTGACAAAAAATCGGAAGAGGGTAAACTGAAAGCCGATTATAAATAGCGAAAGGAATTAAAATGATTACGGAAAAAAGGTCAAAACATATTTTGGGTGTAGCGCGAAAAGCTAAAGAGCTTGCATTGAAATTAAAACCGAATGATGAAAAGTATGCTGAAGATATGTTTTTGCTTGGATTTTTGCATGATTTTGGGTACGAATTTGTAGAAAGTAATGCTAAACACGCCTTTGTCGGCGGAGAGATATTACGTCGCAGCGGTTATAAATATTGGAAACCGGTCGCTTTGCATAGTGATGAAACTGTTCAAAATATGTCAGATGAATTGTTTATTTTAAATTGCGCGGACAAAATGACAGGACCTAGCGGTGAAAATTTTACCTTTGAGGAAAGATTAAATGAATTAGCTTCTAGATTTGGTCAAGATTCGATGGTGTATAAAAAAGCGGCCATGCTTACTGAAATTCTCGAAAATGATGCAAGATATAAGAAGTTATTTGAAAAATCTGATCATTGTAGTCATTTAGTTAAAGATAAAAGCAATGGATATTTTTAAAGAAATGTATTAAAAAATTGCAGATACATATATTGTTATTGGTTTTAGCGTTTAAAAAATCATGCCTCGGATGAAATATCTGAGGCGTTTTAAGGTCTGCCTCTTGACAGCTTTCTTAAAAGGTTTTAATTTGATTTCAAAAATCAAGGAGGACGAATGTTTCAAAAAATCAAAAAACATCTTTTTTGGATCGTGTGTGGGGTGATTTTTGCCCTTTATTTTGCGTTTTTGGCGATTATTTTTTTTGCACCTGCTCAAGATGCCGAAGAACGCGGTTTTGTTTTATGTACAAAGCAGATGATGCAAGATTTTGCTTCTTGTCAAACAAACAAAATAAGTTGTGCTTTCAAAATTGTGCTTAAAAACAACGCCTGCGATTTTAAGGTGATTAAAGACGGTTTTGTTTTGTGGCTTGAGGATAAACAACCGACACCTTGGGCTAATTATTATTTTGAGCCCGCCGAACAAGAAGATACTTTGCCCCTTGAAGATGAAGCGCTTAAAGCTTATTATGAAAATCATCAAAAGATTGTGCAGGAAATGGAAGAATTAAATAAAAAAGCCATTGAACTTGAAAAAGGAATTGAAAAATGACGAAATCAAATAATTTGCCCGCATGGGATTTAAGCGATTTATATAAAGGTCTTGATGATCCGCAGATTGAAAAAGACTTGAGCCGATATAAGAAAAATGCGCTTGCTTTACAAAAAAAATATAAGGGCAAGCTTGAAAAATTATCGGCTGAAGAATTTTTGAGCGCCTTAAAACTCTTGGAAAAAAATTCTGTTTTGGGCGGAAGATTGGGCGGATTTGCCTATCTTAACATGTCAACGCAGATGAAAAATCCCGAAGCCATGATTTTTTATCAGAATATATCAGAAAAATTGACAGACTTTGCCAAGCCCACGGTTTTCTTTTCGTTAGAGCTTAACAAATTGCCGGAAGCAAAAATAAACGAGTGGTTCAAAAATGAAAAGGTTGCTTTTTATAGGCCGTTTATCAAACGTGTGCGCAAATATAAAAAATATGAACTTTCCGAAGAAGTTGAAGAAGTTTTGCTTGAAAAATCGGTGACCTCATCCGAGGCATGGGTCAGGCTCTATGAAGAAACATCTTCAAGGCTCACATACACCGTTGACGGCAAAAAATATAACGATGCCGAGATTTCAAAATTGCTTTTGGATAAAAACGCGAATACGCGCCATAAGGCAGGGGCGGAATTAAACCGTGTGGCCAAAGAAAATGCGCCGCTCTTTACGCTGATTTATAATATGGTCATCAAAGACAAAGCCATTGAAGACAACAAACGCGGGTTTAAAAAGCCTGTTTCAGCACGCAACATGGCCGAAGATGTCAAAGATGAGGTTGTTGACACGCTTGCAAAAACCGTTAGAGATAATTATAAAAATATCGCACACCGCTTTTATAAGCTCAAAGCCAAATGGCTCGGGGTAAAAAAAATCAGCTATTGGGACAGAAATGCCCCTCTGCCTTTTTCAGCGGATGCGACATACACTTGGGACGAGGCCGTTAAAACCGTTTTGAGCGGGTATGAAAAATTTTCGCCGGACTTGAAGAAAATTGCAGATGATTTCTTCAAAAAAGGCTGGATTGATGTGCCGCCGCGTGACGGAAAGAGAAGCGGCGCATATTGCAGCGGGCCGATTGCAAGCGAGCATCCGTATTTATTCTTAAACTTTGTGGGCAAGCAAAATGATGTTTTGACATTAGCACACGAATTAGGACACGGTTGCCACCACCAATTGAGGCTCAAAAACGGTGATTTGAACGAACATTCGCGAATGACAACCGAAGAAGTGGCTTCTGTTTTCGGCGAAATGCTTGTTTTTCAAGGATTGCTTTCAAGCTACGAGGAGCGCAAAAAAGGCGAGCTTTCAGAAGAACGTTTATGCGAAATTTGGGTAGAGGAAATGAAAGCCAGTTTGGGTGATTATGTTGAAGTTGGTGATGATGCTAAATACATCTGGTCTCAGGTTGGACATTTCTTTTTCTTGCCGTTTTATGTTTATGCTTATTCGTTTGCGGATTGTTTGGTCAACTCGCTTTATCAGGTTTATCAGGAAGGCAAAGTCAAAGACTTCCCTAAAAAGTATTTACACCTTTTGAGCCAAACGGCTATCGGTGATTATGAAAAAATCTTAAAACCGTTTGATTTGAACCCGAATGATCCTAAGTTTTGGGCTAAGGGTTTGAAGCTCATTTCATCATATATCGATGAGCTTGAAAGGCTTGATAAAAAACTCGGTTAGGCGATAAAAGGCCCTCAAAGTGCTTGAGGGCTTTGCTGTATTGTGAAAACCGCCGGCTATGCCGGCTGGTTGCTTTTTTTTTGATGTGTTTTTTTTACAAATCTCAAGTTATGCCGCTTTTCAAAAGTACTATTTTATGACTTCATTTTCATAAACGCCGAAGACATTCTTTTTTGCAATCCAACCCTCAATCGTATCAAATTTAATCAGGCAAAATTCGCTGCCTTTCGGGCATTTTTTGATTTCACCGATAACGCCGTCTTCAACTTTTGCAATCACCTTGGCATCATATTCATCTTTGGCATAAATATTGCTTTCACCGGGGGTGATAACCTTAATAAAACGCCTGCCGGTTAAACGCGTTTTGTGTATCCATGAAGTTGAGCCTTCCCAATCTCTGACCTGACGCCAAAGTTCATATTCATTGATAATCTCTAAAGGAGCGCCTCTTTGTTTATAGACCCATTCTATCGGATATTTTGTGCCGGGGCCTGAGCGGGCATTGATGTTGTCGGCGCGAATCGATACCATGCGCGGCAAAGCAAGGCCGCTTTCGCTGACATCCTGACAAAAGGCCGGTAAAGCGCTTAAAAGAACAAATAAAATTGCAAAGATACGCAAAAATACTTTCATTTTTTTCCCTTTTGATTTAATTTAAGGACTATATTATGCTCAGATGTTAAAAAAAAGGTAAAAAAGAAATGGAAATTCTTGAAATCATTAAAGATTTAATTTCAATCAAAAGTGTCACGGGCAACGCAGATGAAATTGAAAAATGCTTGAATTATATCAGGCAAAAAACCTTAAAAAGCGGGGCTGATGTCATTATTTCAAGAGATGAAAAGGCGTCCCCCGTCATTTTTGCAAAAAATACAGACGATATGCATTTTGATGTCTTGATTTTAGGCCATATTGATGTTGTGCCGGCAAAAGATGAAATGTTTATACCCGTTATCAAAGACGGTAAAATATACGGTCGCGGCGCGCTTGATATGAAGTCGTTTGCCGCGGTTGCAATCAAATCCATGCATTATGTGATGGAAAACAAGCTCAATCTTAAATTCGGCTTTATCCTTTCAACCGATGAAGAACAGGGCAGCGCAAGCTTAGAGGCTTTTTTAAAAAAATATCCTGACTTGAAGGCGGATATTGTTTTGGATAACGATGTCGGCGGGGATATTACAAAAATTGTCGCGCGATGCAAAAATCCGATTTATGTACGTTTAACAGCCAAGGGAAAGTCGGCACACGGCTCTACACCTTGGGAAGGCATTGATGCCAACGAACAGCTTTTTTTGACCTGGCAGAATATCCGAAAACTTTATCCGGCTTACAGCCTTGATACGAAAGCACCCGAAAATACGTGGACGGATACCGTTCATTTTGCAATCATTCAGGGCGGGCACACATCTAACATCATTGCAGATGAGGCATCGGCTTTGCTTGACTTTCGTTTAACCGAAAAATCAAGTCTTGAAGGCTTAAAGCAAAATCTTGAAAAATGTATGGCAAAGGGCGTTACATTTGAAATCGAGCTTTCAAGTATCCCCGTTGTCGTGGATGAAAAAAATGATGTTCTTTTAGCCTATAAAGCCTTGGCTGAAGATATTTTGGGGCAAAAAATCAGCTTTGAATACATCGGCGGTGCCACAGATTCGCGCGCATTGTATGAGCGCGGCGCGATGGTTGTTATGCATTCGGGCACGGGTGAGGGCATGCATGCGGACGGAGAATATGTTGTTTTCAAATCGGTGGAACAAATTTCGGACATCCAAACCAAATTTTTATCTTTATTGGCGGCAAAAAAATGAAAATTTATATTTTAGCTATCGGCAAATGCAAAAACGGTTCGCCCGAAGATTTGCTGATTAAACAATATCAAAAACGCTTAAACTGGGAGCTGATTGTTAAAGAAAAAGACAATGATGAACGCCTTAAGGAAGCTGCGTTTTTGCTTTCACATATTCCGCCGCATGCAAAAGTTGTGGTTTTGGATGAACGCGGTGAAAACATCTCAAGCCTTGCATTTGCAAAAAAAATTGGCGATTGGCAGCTTGAGGGGATATCTGATATTTGCTTTTTAATCGGTGGTGCGGACGGGCATACCGACGAAGTCAGAAAAAGGGCAGATTTGTTGCTCTCATTTGGCAAGCTTACCATGCCGCATATGCTCATACGTGCGGTTTTATCAGAACAAATTTATCGCGCACAAACTATCCTTTCCGGCCACCCGTACCATCGGGAATAAGGGCTAATATTCTCGGATATATAGCAGTAAATAACAACTGTTCAAATCGCTGCAAGCATTATGGCATGCTTGCGTAACGTCTGCCAAAGTCCACGTATCTTCACTTCTTCCTCGGTAATAATGAACACTTTCTGAAATTGCTAAAAACCCATAGCCAGCTCCGCCAGTATAAAACTCCTGAGGAACAACCTCATGCCATGGTGCTGATGAAAATGCAATACAGGAATTGACATCGTTAAAACCGACCATCATAAGTCCGCAAATTCCACCATATTCACAGCCAAATAGGTCTATATTCAATTCTCCAATCGGTAATTGACAAGATCTAACGCTTGTCGCTGCACTAGAATGTTTATCAACTTGTTGACAATTCGACAATAAACCATATTCTTCAGCGTTACTCTCATCAAGAATAAAACCTTCGCCTAAATTTGCCCCGTCAAGTTCAATCAAACGTTGTAAAGCACCTTGAAAGATATCAATCGTTTGATTGACCTTATGTTTGAACATTGCCTTGCTGTATCCTGCCAAAGCACCGGCGCTTAAAACCCCGATGATTGCCAGATGATTGCCAGAACGCCCAGCATTTCAATCATACTTCTTCCCGATTCGTTTTTGCTTTTCATAATTTTTCTCCTGTTTCCTGTATTCTCATAAAAAAACCACCTCGAAAAATCCAAAGTGGAGGAGCTAATTAACTGTTACTGCACAGTCTGTTTTATTCGTGATAAACATCCTTATCTCAACAACTCCTCTGAAAAGGAGCTACGCAGTAAAAAGTGTTAATTAGACACCGCAACCATTTTGGTTACATCTTGATTATGTCACAAAAAAAATACTCTGTCAAACAAAAAAACGCCCCTGCATGATGCAAGGGCTGAAAAATTTTATACTGTGGCGAAGAAGTCGGCGTACTCAAGGTACGTATACGCTTCGCCGAGCCAGGCAAGGTCGTCACCTTTGAGGAGCTGTTTGCCGGTTACCCTCTCCAGTTCTTCCGTCAGTTCGATGAGGAAGGGGCGGTCGAGGATATGATCCCCGATGGTATACTTCTTGACCTTTTCAGGCTTGAGACCGCTGGCCTGAGAGAGGTACGAGATGATATCTTCTCTACTGAAGTCACCGAACATTTCATCCACCCACTGGCCAATCGTCGGCGCAAAATAGATGGAGCCGGTATATTCCTTTCCCATGCGTTTCGAGATTGTTTTTTCCAAAAAGCGCTGGAGGGGGACAGGAATCTGGTCGAGCTTCATGCTCATGACCTCCTTGACGTACTGTTCCGGTTTCATGACTTTCTTAGCTTCTGCGAGCAGGAAATCAATTTGTGCGGCTTTATATGCCACGTACTTTTGTGCTAAACTTTTTTTCATAATAAGATTTTTTATGGTT
>CADAAN010000057.1 GCA_902785935.1 uncultured Pseudomonadota bacterium | reverse complement strand
CCGTTCGACAAACCGCTTCGAACGGCTCAAATTAACAAATGGTGCGCTAGACCGGAAGGAGCGCGACAGCGCCTTCGGCACTGCTTGCTCTATCTCGCTGTGCTCGATTCCAAACCTCCGGTTCTATTCCGATACTATCATACCAACAAAAAAAAGAGGCTTGAAAGCCTCTCTTTTTGTTGGTGCGCTAGGCCGGAATCGAACCGGCACGGGATTGCTCCCAACAGATTTTAAGTCTGCAGCGTCTACCTGTTCCGCCACAAGCGCATAAAAACTATCCACTTTATTATCACATTATTTTATAAATGCAACATATTTCTTGAATTTTTTTTAAAAATGTGATTTTCTTGTCTTGTCAGCAATGGTGCTGATAAAGTTTTTATGCGTCAGAAACAGCGTTTCGGCATAATATTAAAAGGATTAATTTCATGAAAAACATTGATATTTCACTTTCAAAATACATCTTCCCGAACATCAATCAGGACGGATGGAAGTTTGTCAGTATTTTTGCCGCGGCAACAGCGTTGCTCGGGCTTATTTGGGGACCGCTCGGTTTTATCGGACTTGTGTTGACCGTTTGGTGCTATTATTTTTTCAGAGATCCCGATCGTGTCACACCTGAAATTGATGATGTTGTCGTTTCGCCCGCAGATGGTGTTGTACAAATGATTACACGCGTAACGGGGCCTGATGAACTCGGGCTTAATACAAAAACATACAACCGCATCAGTATTTTTATGAGCGTGTTTAATGTGCATGTCAACCGTGCGCCGGCCTCAGGTGAGATTTTAAAAACAGAATATATTAAAGGAAAGTTTTTTAATGCAACACTTGATAAAGCCTCAAAAGACAATGAGCGTCAGCTTATTTCGATGAAGACGACATCAGGCAAAACCATCGCCTTTGTGCAGATTGCAGGGCTTGTGGCAAGACGTATTATTTGCTTGGCCAAAGCCGGTGACAAATATGAGGCCGGACAAAGATTCGGTTGGATCAGATTCGGCTCAAGACTTGATGTTTATCTGCCTACAGATGTTGAACCGCTTGTTTGTGTCGGGCAGACAATGACGGCAGGCGAAACCGTTTTGGCACGTCTTAATGCCCAAAAGCAAGAACGTCCTCAGGGAGTGGTGAGATAAAATGAAAGCATTAAATGACAAACTCAACGACAAGCTTTTGATGTCAAAGCAAAAGCTGACCGAAATTTCAAGGCAAAAATTAAACGAGATTCCGTTTCGAAAAATCGCACCGAATATGGTGACCATGATGGCTTTATGTTCGGGCGTGACTTCTATCAGATACGCCATTGCCGAAGATTGGAGTAAAGCTGTTTTGTGTATATTCCTCGCAGCTTTATTTGACGGGCTTGACGGGCGTGTTGCGCGTTTTTTGAAAGCATCATCAAAATTCGGGGCTGAGCTCGATTCGCTCTCTGATTTTGTGAGCTTCGGCGTGGCTCCGGCGATTTTGATTTATCAGTGGTCGCTCAGCAGCTTGCCGAGATTTGGCTGGCTTTTTTGCCTGATTTTTGCGATGGGCATGGCCATGCGTTTAGCGCGTTTTAATACCATGCTTGATATGGACGACACACCGCCTTATTGGTCGCACTATTTTGTCGGCGTGCCGGCACCGGCGGCAGCGGCACTGGGTATGATGCCGGTGTTGATTTGGTTTGATTTTCCTCAGCTGTCCTTTATATTGCGTTCGCATGCTTTTTGTGCGATTTTGATGTGTCTTGTGACATTTTTAATGACAAGCCGCATTCCGACACTGTCGCTTAAAAAAACAAAGGTTAAAACAAATATGTTTATCCCTTTGATGCTTATTGTAGTACTTTTTATTAACTTTATGTTGACGCAACCGTGGTTGACTTTGGGTTTGATGACGTTTGCATACCTTTTGTCAGTTCCGTTAACATGTATTCGTTTTCAAAAAGATAAAAAGCGTTATCAAAAAGAAAAATAAACAAGAAAAAGCCCGTTTTTTTCAAGCGGGCTTTAATTCTTTTAATCAATTAAACGCTTAGATTTCAGCCGTCATGATATTGCGACGCCCTTCAAGTGCCTCGTCAATAAAAGCGATTTGCTCCATAACCATCGGGTTGTCTTTGAATTTTTCGTGTGCCTGTTTGACACGCTCTTCAAAGTTGCCTGTTTTACCCTTAAAGATAAACATATATGCACGCGTAATGGATTTAACGGTTGCTTCATCAAAACCGCTACGCTTCAAGCCGATGACATTCAAACCGCGCAGTTTGCCTCTGTCACCCGTCACAATACCAAACGGTATCACATCACGTGCAACACCCGACAAGCCGCCAATCATTGCTTTGCGGCCGATACGGCAGAATTGGTGCACGGCGCAGTTGCCGCCCAAAATCGCCCCATCGCCCAATCTGACATGTCCGCCGATAACCGCATTGTTTGTCATAATCACATTGTTACCGACAACACAATCATGCGCAATGTGCGAACCGGCCATAAACATACCATCATCGCCGACGATAGTAATCAGCTTTTGAGGCTCTTCGCCTTTAATCGGATTTTGACCTTTCGGCGTACCGGCATGCATGGTGACATTTTCTCTGATAACATTGCGTTTGCCGATGACAAGCCTTGCGCCTTCCTGAAATTCATTGCCGTGATCTTGCGGGCCGGTACCTAAGCAAGCGCCCGGGAAAACAACCGTACCTTCACCGATGGTTGTATCACCATAAATCGTAACGTGCGAAATTAACTTGACATTTTCGCCGATTTTGGCTTTTGAACTGATAAAACAAAACGGGCCGATTTCAGCGGTATCTGCAATTTGAGCACCGTCCTCAACGACGGCAGATGGATGGATGTGAGCCATATTTTTATGTCCTTTTATATAAAATGATATTACTGCGCAGAGAATATTCAAATTTAAGAGCTTTGTAAAAACACAATATATGACAAAGTGTGACAACCCTTGTTTTAGCGATACCGAATCGAAAAGGTGTTTGTCTTTCCCGCAACCCCATTCGCCTCATCGATGGTATAGATACGGAATTTGATATTGTTTCCTTGAGCAAAATCTTCCATCGAATTATAAATTTTTGAACCGACTTTGAACGGATTGCCGTTTGAGGATAAAATATCTTCACAATTTTTCTTATCCGTACAAGCCGCGCCGTTTGCAAACAAATCAAGCGTGGCGTAATATTTTCCGCCGACTTCAAAAGGTTTGCCTTGTGATGCGGCATCTAAAATCGCTTGGCAGTTGGCGGCGTTATCGCACGCGGCATTGTGTGTCATCAAATCCGCCGTGGCATAAAGTTTGTCATCGATTTGATAAAATCCGTTATCGTCTTTGGTGTAGGTTGTTAAATATTCAGAAGCCTCTTTTGAAAAATCGACAAGCCCGCGTGTCTGAGCTTCATAAAATGTGGCTTCTAAAGCTTCAATACAAGATGTATTTCCCTCGGAACAATACATCTTAAATACATTAAAATCAGGTACTCTTATAGGTGTGTATAAAGCATTTGGAGCCACTTGTACATTTTCACCGACAACAAGTGTTTCCAATTCTTGTACTATGTTTGAAGTACCATTGATCGTACCATAATTTCGGCCACGAAAAACTTCTGCCTCAACTATGGTCGGATTATCTTTCGAACCTTCTGGAATCACAACATTTTTTAAGGCTGTTCCAGCCAAAGCCCCATCTGAAATCTGCTTTAAACTATTTGGCAAATTGATATCAGAAAGAAAATCGCACTCTTTGAAAGCTGAAGATCCGATTGAAGTTAAGGTGTCAGGCAATTGTGCCGTTGTAAATCTCATATCTTCAAATGCATCCGATCCGACAGAAGTGATACCATTTTCAACTTTTAAGGTTGTTATTGTGCCTGCATCTTCATCCCAACGCCATGGTGCCGGTGTTGTACACTCAGGATACCGCGTCAGTGTGCAATCTCTCGTATAATCGGGAATGTTTGCAGGTTGCATATCATCCTGCGGACGGACGGTTAAAATGCCGTTTTTAATTTGATATTCACAATTTGACGTACCTTCATCATCACAATTCTTCCAACCTTCATTTGCGGCCTGTGCATTGACAGACGCCATTAAAGCTAAAATCAAAATATATTTTTTCATACTTTTTCTCCATTTCTACAAAATAAAAAATTTCCATCTTGAATAATCAAAACGGAGGAGGAGCTAGTAAACTGTTAAGACTCAGTTTTCCTTATTCGTCATGAAAATTATGCTTATATCGGAAACTCCTCTTTAAAGGAGTGACGTCTTAAAGATGTTTACTAAACACCGCAACCATTTTGGTTACGCATTTATTATTTCATAAAAAGGGAAAATTGTCAAATATTTTTTATGAAAGGTTGTTATTTTTGAATTTTTTTGATTAAAACAGCTCCGGGTATACTCATCAATCCGGCTAAAATAAAAAACACAGGCCATGAGGTTTGTTGTAAAACCCAACCTGAAGTTGCAGCAAAAAAGTCTCTGGCAAATGACATTAATGATGATAAAAGTGCGTATTGCGTTGCCGTATAAAAAACATTGCAAAGTGAAGACATATAAGCCACCAAGGCAGATGTGGCCATGCCGGCAGAAAAGTTTTCAAGCGAAATGGTCAATATCAAAAACGGCACATTATGCCCGATATAGGCCTGAAACGCATAAAAGGCCGTAGTTAAGCCTTGGATATAACAGCAGATATAAAGTCCTTTATACAGTCCGACTTTTTTTAAGAACAGTCCGCCGTATAGTCCCCCTAAAATAGTGGCAAGCATGCCGTAAATCTTAATGACATAAGCAATTTCAAGCTTTGAAAACCCCATATCATCATAAAACGGATAGGCCATCGGGCCGAGATATGCATCAGAAAGACGATATACAAAAATCAAGCACAAAATAAGTTTCCACTCAGCATGGCTTGTAAAATCTTTTATCGGATCAATAATTCGCTCTTTAATAAATGAAAGGAGTGTTTGATGATGTTTTGTTTCATATAAATATGTCCGCGGTTCTTTGATGCAAAAAATCGTTGTCAATCCGACAAATACCCCGAGCGACATCATAAAATAAACAACATTCCAGCTTAAAAAGCTTGCTAATCCTAAAGCAAAAGCCCCCGAAAATAAAAGCCCTAAACGATAGCCCAAGACAAAAACCGCCGCACCTGAAGCCTGTTCATCAGGTTCATTAAAGAAAAATTCCACACGCAAAGCATCAAGCACAATATCAAGCGTTGCAGAAAAAAAACTTACCGCAAGCGCGCAAATGATTAAGTACAAAACGGGCATATCAAATGTCCATCGTGACATCAAAAAAATGGATATAAAAAGGCAAACTTGTGCCAAAATCGCCCAACTGCGCCGCCGTCCCAAACGCCATAATATCGGCAATTTTACACCATCAACAATCGGAGACCACAAAAATTTGAAGGCATAAGGCATTTTGACCATTGAAAAAGCACCGATTGCCGCATAGCTGAAATGTACATCCTTGAGCCATAGGCTTAATGTGTTGAATACCAGCAAAAACGGAAATCCGCTTGCAAAGCC
>CADAAN010000056.1 GCA_902785935.1 uncultured Pseudomonadota bacterium | reverse complement strand
AATGGATATTTTCACCGCAAGAGGCGCAGTTTGTTTAGCAAGCAAAGGAGCGAAAAGCGACTGATGCGAGCTTAGCAAACAAGTGACCGAAGAGAGCTTTAGCTCTCAAGAAGAGGCTCAGAGAGGGTAATAGAAATAACATCAATATTCTATTAAAGGAGAATAAATATGAAATATAAAAACGAATCAGGTCGCTCAATGGTTGAAATGCTTGGTGTCTTGGCCATTGTCGGGGTATTATCGGCGGGCGCGTTAAAAGGTTATTCCGATGCGATGTTTAAATACAAAATGAATCAAACAATTGATATTACAACAAGAATGTTTCAGCGCATTGAGGAACTGGCTCAAAAAGATTTGGGGAGCGAAGCGATTATCGGAGCAAGCAATGCTGTTGAATGGGGACTTTTGGAAAAATGCGATTTGGAAGATGGAAACAAATGCCGCCTGCCGATAGGAAGTGTTAGCGTAGATTTTTATGATATACCTGCTGATGATTGTTTTGATGGCAGTCCTGCAGGATTAGGAGGCGAGTTATACTTTATATTCACGGATGCAAAAAGTTGCACAGCCTTTTTATCGGCGCATTGGGAGCAAATGTTGCCTCAGGATTGGTGGAATCCGAATGGGCTTTTATTGGTTGGTGGAAAAGGAACCACCTATCTTTATTATCCGGGAGAAGATATAACGGAGATGCCGACAATGTCTGATTTTACAAATGCCTGCCAGAAAGCATGTATAAACGAAGAGTGCTGGGTTCAATTACGATATCGTAATTATTGTTAAAACTGACCGAACGTCGATTCGCTATCGATAAATTTTAATTTAAACACAAAGGCACATTCTTTGCTTGAAGAATGTGTTTTTTTTGTGTATATACATCTTATGTTTTGATTTTTACACAAAGGAATTTTTGATGAAAAAGACACAAATTGCCGCTTTGGTATTATGCTCATTGCTGTTCGCGCCTCAAGTTTTTGCGCAAGATTATATGAGCTTGAGCCAAGAAATTGACGCCTTAAAAGAAGAAGTGCTTATCTTAAATCGTAAAGTTTATCGCGACCAGGCAGATGCCGCTGTCAGCGTAACATCATCGACGTCTACAGGACTTGGCGAATATGATGAAATTATCCGCAACATGAACGGTAAAATTGAAGAGCTTGAGTATAAAATCAAACAGCTTGATGAACGTATTTCTGCCTTAAACAAAGATGTTGACACGCGTTTTAATATCTTAGAGGGCAAACCGATTGCAGCAGGTTCGGGCTCTATTAATCAACAAAAAAAATTCTCTCCGTCCGTGGCATCCGGCGCACCGAAATCCATCGTCGGTGATGCCGTACAATCCGGCAGCTTAAAGGATTTGGGCGGTGCTTCGAAAGAATCTGTTGACAGTCTTTATAAAAAAGGTTTAGAAGCCTTAAAATCAAATGATACAGCCTCGGCCGCACAAAATTTTCAGCTTATTTTAGAAAATTATCCCTCCGATAAGCTCGCCGGCAATGCCCAATACTGGCTTGGCGAAACATACTATAAAGACCAAAATTATGCCAAAGCGGCCGTTGCATTCGGCAAAGGCTATGAAAAGTATAAAGACGGCAACAAAGGCGCAGACAGTCTTTATAAACTCGGCCTTTCAATGTCTCAGCTTAACAAAAAAGCGGAAGCTTGCGCCGCACTCAAGGCTTTGCCGACGGAATTTGCAAAAGCCGATACGGAGCTTAAAAACAAAGCCAAAGCACAGGCCTCAAAACTCGGATGTAAATAAAATATGTTTCAAGAATTTCTTGAAAAACACAATATTAAAGATAAAAAAATCGCCGTCGGTGTATCGGGCGGCGCCGATTCGCTTGCAACTTTACTGATGGCGGCGGAAGAATTAAGCCCCAAGGGATATCAAATCATTGCCTTAACCGTTGACCACGGCTTGCGCCCCTGCTCTCATGATGAAGCGGATTATGTCAAAAAAACAGCCCAAAAATTCGGCATTGAGCACCATACCTTGCTTTGGCAAGGTCAAAAGCCGAAAACAGGTATCGAAGAGGCGGCACGTTCAGCGCGTTATGCCTTAATTGAAGATTGGTGCAAAAAAAATGATGTACATTATTTGATGACGGCACATCATCTTTACGATCAGGCGGAAACATTTTTGATGCGGCTTTATCGCGGCAGCGGGCTTGACGGGCTTTGCGGCATGAAAGAAGTTTCAACTTACGGCAAAATTTTTATTTTACGCCCGTTTCTTCAAACCAATCCGCAAGTGATGAAAGATTATCTTCAAAAGAAAAACATCCGCTGGATTGAAGATGAAAGCAACAATGACGAATCGTTGTTGCGTGTTAAAATCAGGCATTTTTTGCCGGAACTTGCTGAAAAAACAGGCATTTTCCCCTTAAAAATCGCTCAAACGATGGAAAAATTGCAAATATCCAGACAATATTTTGAAAACAAGGTGCAAAATCTGATTGATAACAATTTCAAATGCTTTTCAAAATGTGTTTATGTTTGCTCGTATGACTTTTTTGTGCATCAGGATGATGAAATACGTTATCGCTTGACGGCGTTTTTATTGAAACAAACAGGCAACCTTTCCTATCCGCCGGAAGCCGAAAAAACATTAAGATTGATTGAAAAAATTAATTCTGATACTTTTAAATCCGCAACGCTCGGACATTGCAGAATCGTTCGGTTAAAAAACAACCTTTGGTTTTGCCGTGAGATTAAAGCGCCTGCCGCAACACAAAAAAAAGACTGGCGTGCTTATCTCGACGCCCACCCGAACTTGAAAAAAAAGCATCTGCCGGCCGCGGCAAGACAAGCGCTTTTGGCCGATTAAAACAAAAAATCGTATTTAATTAATCTTTTTTTTATGATATTGTTTTAACATTAAAAAAAATAATGTCATGAAAGGTTTTTACCATGAGTTTTTTATCTCCGAATAAAGAAAAAGCCGAGCAAGCACCTGCTGAGCAACGTCCTGCCATGCATAAACCGGAGCTCAATGCGCCGATTGATGCTTTAATGCCGCAAAAACCGCAGGTATCGACTCAACCGCAGATGCAAGCCGCGCCTCAGGCTCAAAATACCCTCCAAAGTGCCCCTCAAACAGCACAAACGGCGCCTCAGGCTCAAACGGCTCAAGGTCAGGTTCGGCCGCAAATGCCTCAGCCGCAACGTCAGATGCCAGCAGGAATGCCTCGCATGCCCTATCCGCCGCAAGGACAAATGCGCCCGATGATGGGGCAAATCCAAATGCCGCGTCCTCGTGCGATGACTAAAGAAGAACATTTGGCAAAAATCAATGCAGAGCTGGCAGAGGCAGAAAAAACACCTGATTTAATTCCGTGTGAACATTTAGGGCTTATCAATGAAGTCGATTTTTCGGATATATACGTAACCCCGAACAAAAAATGCTATACTTGGGCAGGAAAATCCGACGCCGGCTTAAAAGTTGTGACATTTGAGGATTATCCCGAATTTTTACAGCAATTAGAATCGACTTATGACGGCAAAAATCGTTCATACCTTTTGACATATCACGGCAGACACTTCCGTGTGGAACGCACAATTTCCGGTGACGGCCCGAACTACTGCGCCCGTAAAATGCCGATTAAGGTTCCTCAGCTCAAAAAATTGGGACTTCCGCAAGGACTTTACAATTATTTGCTTTCACTTTCGGGACGTTCGGGGCTGATTTTGCTTGCAGGACCGACAGGTTCGGGTAAATCAACGACAATTTCAGCTTTGTTACAAGAATATTTAAGCCAAAAAGGCGGTTATTGCTTTACGGTGGAAGACCCGATTGAATTGCCGCTTGACGGTGTTTATTTAACACCTTCGGGCGAACTCGGCCTTTGCAAACAAACCACTCCGCCGGACGGCATTTGGCAAGAAGGCATCAAATCAGCCTTGCGTTCAAAACCGCGTTATATCTACCTTGGTGAGATTCGTGATCCGCAAGTGGCGAGTGAGGCTTTACGTGCCGCAACATCAGGTCACTTGGTGTTGTCAACCATTCACGCCAACAACGTTTCAGACTCGATTAACTCTCTTGTGAAATATGCGGCCTCGTCGGGTATTTCGGAAGAAATGGCGTTTGAGCTTGTGGCCAACGGCTTTTTGGGTTGTTTACACCAAATCTTATCCGGCGCGCCGAAACGCATCAGTGTGACATATGTTTTTGCAAATCCGGATTTGAGTGCCGGTTGTCAGGTTCGCAGTATGTTCCGCAACGGAAAGCTCAACTTGTCAACCGTGATGGAGCAACAAAAGATTAAGCTTGATAAAGGTATGCCTTTGTTCTAGCTATTGGCGTTTATAACATTGTCATCTCCGCACTTTTAAAGGTGCGGAGATGATTTTTTATCCCTTTTTACCATTCTTTGCACTTTTTACTGTTTTTTATCTTGCAAACACAAAAAGCGGGGGATTTTCGCCCCCGCCGATTACAAAGCACAATATGTTAGTAGTAGTTATAATTACCGCATCCGTAAGGTGTGAAAGTACGACCTGAATAAAGTACTTTCAACTCCTCCCCAATAAGCTTGTATACTCTATCCGGAGTACAGCCTGGTATATCATTCATGTTATAAGATTTATTATCGCCATCAGCATTGTATCGACAACACTCATAAACTTCCCTTGGCTGAGAACGGAATACCATTATATCGTCATCCTCACTAGCCAAAATGACGGCAATTTTCTTTAAGCTTGAATCATTTAAAGAAGCAAAAATATGTGTCTGATAGGTTTTGCCGTTTGTTGTATATGTACAGTAAGCTTCCTCATAATGTTCGTAATGTTTGTTGCTTGTATTACAATTTCTGTTGTCACTTGTATCAAAATTAAAGCCGTTCGCAATAATAGATTTTGAGTGAGCCAGTCTTAAGGCTGCTCTTGTACAAGCCTCACTGTAACTATTACCAGACATTGCACTACCTACATAAAATGCTTCTTTTTCACGCATTTCATCAATATTTCCCATTAGATCACATTTTGCTACATTTTGTGAACCATTTCCATAGATTCCAAGGTCTTGCCATGTATACGAATCTTCCTTATTGTAGCAATTCAAACCACTTCCTTTGAAATTTGTAACTTTTTCATGGAATTGATTATCTTCAGGAAGAATATTTGTATAATCAGAATCAAGATCGTTGCAAGTTGCTACTTTACATTCCCTATATGTATTTGGGCCGCATGTTGCTGTATTTGTTGTCGGATAATACGTCGAACCGAAAGAATCTCGGCATGCATTAATATTACCCGTTGCATTATACGTTGAACTCCGACTAATAATCCATTTTCTTGATGTATTATCTGTGTATTCCTCGCAATCAAAACGTCTGAACATCCAGCAATTGCTGTTTGTGACTTTTCGGCATTCAGCATGAACGGGATCGATTGTATCATCCTTACATTGTTG
The DNA here is from genome assembly GCA_902785935.1 of uncultured Pseudomonadota bacterium. Classification (GTDB taxonomy): domain Bacteria; phylum Pseudomonadota; class Alphaproteobacteria; order RF32; family CAG-239; genus UBA1254. The sequence continues at coordinate 127 of CADAAN010000056.1, read as the reverse complement.
TTCTGTCTTAAAGTATCCATCACTTTCCGCGCACTCGAGGCATTGTGAGCAATTAAAACCGTTAGCGGCGGCACCATCACCCCAGAAGCCAGAGCAGGATTGAGTATTTTTATTTAAGAAGCCCGAG
>CADAAN010000055.1 GCA_902785935.1 uncultured Pseudomonadota bacterium | reverse complement strand
CAAGCGGATATTACTTACGCAAATCCAATTTTTTGATAATCGCCTGATACCGCTCAACGCTTTTAGATTTTAAGTGATCCAAAAGGTGACGGCGACGGCTGACCATCTTCATCAAACCAAGTCTTGAGTGCAAATCTTTTTTATGAACATTAAAGTGTTCAATCAAAGCATTAATACGATAAGTCCAAATCGCAATCTGAACCTCCGGAGAACCTGTGTCACCCGGTTTTAAACCATATTTTGCAACAATTTCTTGTTTTTGTTCATTTGTAATCGACATCTTTATATTTCCTTTATACTATAAATTAAACACACGAATCGGAGAGATTTTATTCTCTTCAATCCGAACAAGCGCCGTTAAACAACCCCCATCATACGCCGCCATAATCCGATAGATGTACTGACTGACATCATAAGATTTTGGCGACAAGCTTTGTCCGAGCTTTAATTTAACAGCATCTTTTGGCGAAACGGCCAACGCCGCGATGTCGCGCAGCGCGGTTTCAATCGGCAAAAGAAAATCTTGCTGTCTGTCTTCATACAACATATTTTTTAAATTTTCCAGTAAAATCGTACTTGAAATCAAAAAATTTGAGCATTTTGTTCTTCTTAGTTCTGTCAAATGCCCAAAAGTATTGAGCTTTAAGGCAATATCTTTACCAAGAGAGCGGACATACGTCCCTTTAGAACAATTCACCTTAAAGCGAAAACAATCTTGAGATTTTTGCCCCAAAAACTCAAGCGAATTGATTGTCACACACCGAGTCGGGACTTCAAAATCCTGACCTTGACGCGCCAATTTATATGCACGCTCACCATTGATTTTTATCGCACTGTACAGCGGCGGGGTTTGCTCAATTTCACCGACAAACGATGGCAAGATGCTTAAAATTTCATCAGTTGCCGGAATTTTTCCATCTTGGTGTACAATTTCTCCCTCAATATCATCGGTTGTCGTATCCGCCCCGAATTTCAGGGTAAATTCATATTCTTTTGTACCATCCATGACAAAAGGTATAAGCTTTGTCGCCTCGCCGAACGCAATCGGCAAAACACCCGTTGCAAATGGGTCTAATGTACCGGCGTGTCCGTTTTTGTTGGCGTCCAGTAAACGGCGCGTTAGGTTGACAACATCGGTAGAACCCATACCTTGCGGTTTGTCGATAATCAGCCACCCATTAATATCTTTATGCTTTGTTCTTTTCATAACAAAGCCTTATAAAAGAATTTTCCCCGTCTTGCAACAGATTTTTTTGCCCTCTGATACAATCAATTTTACCGACAGCGAATCGCAAAGGTAATCGTTTTTATCTTCGAGACAACGCCGTCGCGATCAAAATAAAACATATCAAAAAATGTATCGATAAATTTTTAGATATATCACAAAAAGCAACCTGCCGGCATAGCCGGCGGTTCTGCATTAACGGCTAAAAGCCTTGTTCTGCATTAACGGCTAAAAGCCTTTACCACTTGCAGCCCCTAAACGGGGCTGTTTTGCGTCTGACAGACGCAATCTGTTACTTCCTACCCGTAAACTTTGAAATCTTTTTTGATGCAAATTCAATACATTGCATCATCCAAAATCTTTTTTTTTATTGATATTTTATTCTTTACTGACAACAACCATGGCTTCACGCAAGATGCGCCCGTTTATCATGTACCCTGTTTGCAACTGTTCAACCACAGTGCCGGCCGGTTTTGAGGGATCAGAAATTTGCTGAATAACCTGATGAAAATTAGGATCAAACGGTTTGCCGATGATATCCATTTTTGTGATACCGAATTTTTCAAAGACATGCGAAAGTTCCTGACGGGTGAGTTTTACCCCTTCTAAAAGTGCCTGACAATCTGCGCCGTTTGATACCTGGACAGCACCCAAAGCACGATCTAAATTATCCGCCACACCAAGCAAATCTTTTGCAAAAGAAGATACGGCATATTTGCTTGTTTTTTCCATTTCAACAGCACATCTTTTTTTGATATTTTCGCTATCTGCCAGAGTACGAAGCAATTCATCTTTTAATTTTTGATTTTCTTGTTTTAAGGCTTCAAATGCCTCATTTTGAGCCGCATCATCTGCCTTATTTCCTTCAATTTTCTGCTCAAATTCCTCATTTTCAAAACGTTTTTGATTTTTCATTTGACGATTTTTTTTCATGATTGCCTCTTTAATTTTGTAAAACTTACTGATATATATCAACTTAGTGATAAAAGATGCACAAGTCAAGAGATATAAGCATTTTTTTGCTTGAGAAAATGCAAAAAAAGCGGTATATACAAAAGTATATTATTTAGATATCTCAGCAAGGATGAAAGATGGAACAGACACACTCAAATACAGGCTCAAATAAAGGCTTGCTCGCGACCGGCTTTAATAAAAAAAGCCTCATCTCATCATTGTCCAAAATTGCGTATCATGATTTACATTCTTTGCAAAAAATATCTAAACAATCGTGTCTCGGCCTTAAAAGCTGGCCCCATATAGATCGTATTGATGCATGGATGCTTTCCGCCGAAACGGCAACTTTTATGAAATGCGGCGGACTTGGCATGGTGGCCTCCGAATTGCCTGAAAATTTTAACAAGACGTTTGAGCATTTATCTCATAGGATGTCGATTGTTACGCCGATGTATGAAGGTAATACAGGAAAAAAATCAGCCTCATTTGATGGTAAAATTTATAAAGGCACGGAAAATAAAGAAATTCGTCTTCAAAAAGTCGTCAAAATCAATGTGACTTTTTCAGACCGAGATAAAAAACTCAAAAAATATCCTTTGGAAGTGTATGAGGGTTTTTTTGGCGGTGTACGCTATCTGTTTTTAAAAAACGAACGTTTTTTTTCAATTGATTCGTCACCTCAAAATCCGTCGACACAAGACGGGTGCTATATCTTAAACAAAAACGGTATTGACGAAGTTGAGCGTTTTGCTTTTTTTTCAAAAGCTATATATACACTTTTGATTGCGATGGCAGAAAACAATATTCAAGATCAAAAATTGCCCAATATTCTGGTTGCCAATGATTGGCACAGCGGGGCGCTTGGCGGTTTGTGCAAATACATGACGCCGATTTTATCAAATGATGAAAAAATATCCAAAGATTGTGCCGATAAAATTGAAAATATCGTTTTGATACATATTGCGCATCATCTCGGCTATCAGGGGTGGGATTACAAAAACACTGCCCGCCTCTTAAATGCCCTTTATGAAGAACACGCGGTTGAAATCTTTAAAAATGCAAAAGCCGTCAAAAACTCCAATCCGCGTACAAAAAACACATTGATTGTATATGACAGTTACAATCAGGCTTCATCAAACTTTCATTTAGCAGACAGAATCGTCGCTGTTTCCAAAAATTATATGGAAGAGGTATCAAAAGAACTTTCGCTCGGTTATGACTTTAGAGATATCTTAAAAATCAGAAAAAATCACCGCACATTTTTCGGCATTGTCAATGGGTATGAAAAAAAGTTGATTTCACCAAATGAAGCTAAAATCGCCCATCTCAATGAATATTTTAAAGGCTTTGAATTTAAGATTTATGATGAAAAAAAGCTCCAAAACAAGACACATAACAAAAAAGAATGTATTCGCCTGCTTTCAAAACTTGCAAGTGATCAAAAATTAAAAGAAAAAGTCATTCCTTTGATTGAATGTGACGATTTTCAAGATATTTCAGATTTGCTTTCAAAAGCTTCTAAAATTCCGTTTATCACCGCAACAAGCAGACTTGTAGAACAAAAAGGTTATGATATCGCCGCCGGCGCTTTGATGAAAGTGGTTGAAAAAATATCGGATCAAAACGGACAATTTCCGATTGTGGCTATGGGCGGTGCAGGCAATATCAAGCTTTATCAAATGCTTAAAGATTTCAGAAGAAAAGTCGCCGAAATCAATAAAGATGCGGCCCGACGGATTTTTATCTTCAGAGGATATAAAGACGAATTTGCTTATGCCCTGCAATTGGCAGCAGATTTTTATCTGATGCCGTCGCATTTTGAGCCTTGCGGTTTGACACAGATGGAGGCGATGGCTAAAGGAGCGCTACCGATTGCAACATCGACGGGAGGTTTGGTTGATACGATTGAAAACGGCGTTGATGGTTTCAGAACGGATGTATTTTTTGCAAAGTCCGTCAGGGTTTATGGTTCAAATATCAAGGCACAAAAATTCAAAAACAACACTAATGCGTTTGCCCAAACACTTTTGAAGGCTCTCAAATGTTTTGAGCAGACGCCCGAAATCATCAAAGCAATGAAAATCAATGCGATGAAAAAAGATTTCGGATGGAATGTGCAAAACGGATCTGTTTATCAATACTACAAACTCTTCAAGACAGGCAGTTTGTAAAAAATACAAAATACCTGAAATATTTTCTTGATTTTCATTTTAATGTCCGATTTGGTATCGATGAGAATCAAACAACCATCGGCTTGTATCAGTTGAACCCTATGTGCGCAGTTGAGAAATGTTTCACGTGAAACATTTGATGTTTTTATACGTAAAATCAATATGTTATTCAGTTCAATAGTATTTATATTATAATAAAAATATCATATATTTCATGGATTTTTTTTGCTTGACAATTGGTTGTTGCTATGTGATAATCAAAGCGTAACCGAATGGTTGCGGTGTCTAGAAAACACACTAAAGTGTCATCTCCTTATATCAGAGGAGTTCCTGAAATAAGCATTTAAATGACGAATAAGGGAGTCTGTACTTTAGCAGTTTTCTAGCTCCTCTTCCGTTTTGTTTATCTCGAACGGATTTTTTTATTTAGAAAGGAGTCAAATTTATGAAAAAAACAGTTTTGATTTTGAGCTTAATGGTGAGTTTTAATGCAAACGCGTGGGAGGCTTGCGGCACGGATGCCAAGGGCAATACGGCAAACTGCGAATATCAAATTGAAAATGGGACGTTGACAATCCGAGGTACAAATGGTGTCGGCAATATAGGACAGTGGTATTCACATGAAAATGGTTACACTTCACCTTTTCAAAATCTCAAAGTGCAAAATATTGTGATTGAAAACTCTGTTAAGAATCTTGGAAATTGGGCTTTTAAGGGGATTTCATGCAGTGGTAATGTAGAAATTCAAAACGGTATACAAGAGATATCGTCAGCAGCTTTTCGAGGTTTATATGCGGCTGAAGTTATTATCCCCGAGAGTGTCAAAAGAATAGAAGGTGATGCTTTCAATTCTACACATATTGAAAAAATAGATATTCCGGAATCTATTGAAAGAATTGGAATAGGTGCTTTTAGAGACACTATTATTAAAGAACTTGTGTTGCCTGATTCGGCTTATATAGAGGACAAGGTTTTGGGAACATCAAGACACCTTGAAACGCTGGTTGTCGGTGAAAATACATCTTTTGGAAAAATATTTGATGTATTTGATTATGATACTCTTTTTACGAATATATCAAATCTTAAAATTTATTGCACGGGAGATACGGCAAAATGCGATGCGAATTTAGAAGCGGCAGGTTATGGCGAGCTCAAATCAATCAAGGCGACAACAAAGCAAGTCAACGGCGTAACCTACGTTTATGACGCTTCAGGCAAACTTGTGACGACATCCGGCAGACGCACCGAAAAACGAATCTACACCATCGATGAGGCAAATACCGTTGCGGGTACAACAAACCACGTCAAGATAAGATATCGGTAAGAACGAAATAAGTTCGAAAAAAGGCAAAAGTATCATTGTGTACAACAAAGGTACACAAGCGAAAAGTTACAGGCAGTTGACCATTATACAAAGTTTATATGTCGAGGTCTTCGGCAAATTTCGCATGTTCAATAATAAATTGGAATCTCAGCTCAGGATTTTTGCCCATCAAACGCTCGACCTGTCGGCGTGTGGCAAAGGCTTCTTCCTTACCTTCTTCGGTATTGGTTGAGGGCAATGTGACCTTAAGCAACATCCGATTTTGCTTGTCCATCGTTGTTTCTTTAAGTTGCTGTGCACTCATTTCGCCCAAGCCCTTAAAACGGCTGATGTCCGGTTTGGCATTGCCCTTGACGAACTTTTTTAATATTTTGTCTTTTTCATCATCATCAAGCGCGTAATAATTTTTGCCCGCAATCACGATTTTATAAAGCGGCGGCGTGGCAATAAACAAATGCCCGTTTTCAATCAGCTGAGGCATATGTTGGTAAAAAAACGTCATCAAAAGCGATGTGATATGCGCACCGTCCACATCGGCATCGGTCATGATAATCACACGCTCATAACGCAAATTATCTTCCCTGTAATTGTCTTTAACGCCGCAACCTAAAGCCTCAATCATATCTTTAATTTCTTGGTTTTGGGTAATTTTTTCCAAACTTGCACTTGCCACATTCAAAATCTTACCCCTTAAAGGCAAAATCGCCTGTGTCACACGATCGCGCCCCTGTTTTGCCGAACCGCCTGCCGAATCGCCCTCAACAATGAATATTTCCGTATCCTCGGCGGCCGCTTTGGAACAATCGGCGAGTTTGCCCGGCAACCTTAATTTTTTGGTCGGTGTTTTTCTGAGTTGCACTTTTTCTTCTTTGCGTTTTTTGCGTAAATCTGCCTTTGCAATCACATATTCAAGCAATGCCGATGCATTTTCAGGGTCAGATGAGAGGTAGTGATCAAACGCATCTTTCACAGCTGTTTCAACAAGGCGCACAGCCTTTGCAGAGGTCAGCTTGTCTTTTGTTTGTCCCTGAAATTGCGGGTCTGTGATAAACACCGAAAGCATCAAAGCACAATCAGCCAAAAAGTCTTCCGCCGTCACGTTTGCCGCCTTTTTAATGCCGGCCATATCGGCATATTCTTTTAAGCTTTTCAAAAGCGCCGATTTGAAACCCTGTTCATGCGTTCCGCCGAAAGGCGTGATAACGGTATTACAATAAGAATAGGTAAACCCGTTTTCATCTTCAGGCCAAGTGATTGCCCATTCCACGCGACCTTCAGAACTTGCAAAATCCTGCTCACCCGTAAACATTGTGCGGTTAATCGTAGCGCGTGAACCGATTTGAAAATT
>CADAAN010000054.1 GCA_902785935.1 uncultured Pseudomonadota bacterium | reverse complement strand
CCTAATTGTTATAAAAACATTGAATATCTTTTGGATGCATGCCAAAGTGCATGGTTATTTGGAGGAATGGGCTCTTGGAACGATGTATATTTTGAAGACTGTGATATTTTTGAGGAATATAAAACAGTATCACAGAATTTATATTCATCATTGATAACAACAGTAATTCAAAGTGTTAATAGTGTTGTAGAAAAATGAATATTAAATAATCCTGTTTTAGATTTTTTCGTTAAAAAACGGGATGTTTTCTCCATCGGTATCAATGGTGATATTTTCACCGAAAACAACGGTTTCAAGTTGTTCGCACGAATCGCATATTCGTCCATAAATGGTTGCGCCATTTGGAATATTTAAACTTTGAAGTGAAGAAGCAGTAAACGCGGCAATACCGATGGTTGTAACAGAATCCGGAATATTTATTTCAGAAAGATTTGTACTTGATAAGCCCCAGTTGGAAATAGTTTCTAAAGTGTTTGGCAGGTTGATTGTTTCTAAAGCAACGTTGCTATGAAAAGCTTCATTCTCAATCGTTTTAATTCCCTCGGGCAATATAATTTCTTTTGTATAAAACATATCTTCAAAAGCATTATGTCCGATTGTTTCAAACTTTTCGTTGTCAGATTTGTTTTGTATCACAACTTTTTCGATATTTTCCGCATAATCAAACCACGGTGCATCGGTCGTACATTTACCTGTACTTTCCAAATTTGAGCAATCTCTGTTATAGCCTTTAATTTTTCCCGAACCGGTTACTGTCAGCACACCATTTTCTAAACGCCAAGAACAATCATCACCGCAAGTGTCTCCCGTAATAATTTGAGCCCTTACACTAAAAGATATCGTTAAAAAGCCCATTAAAATTAATTTTTTCATATTTTTTCTCCTTATTCTTTGCCGTCATCCCGAACTTGTTTCGGGATCTAAAGAGATGCTGAAATAAATTCAGCATGACGGATTGTTGTTACGTCATTAAAAAAAATCCGCTCTCACGAGCGGCAGGGGAGTTCAACAATCATACTAAGAGAAATGACTCTTATGACCTTTAGCTTTTTAACAAGCCTGTACATACGCCACAAGCTCCCCACCTCAAGCGGGGATTTAAATACCAAAAAAAGGCATCCGAAAAGGATACCATTTCTGGTATCTCTTAGTATTGAGCCGTTGAAAGCCCCGAACCTCTCGGTTCTATAGTGAAATTTCCTTCACTGTGCTTTTATTATAACAAAGGAAATTTCTTTTGTAAAGAAGAAAATCAAGAATTTATAAAATCTTATTTTTGTTCAAATAAGTATAAAGCTCTTCGGCCATTATTTGCTGACCTTTGGCATTCGGGTGTATGGCATCTTTATACAATTCTTCCGAGTTTTGAGCTTTCCACTTATCATATCGCGCAAAAAAGCTGACATTCCGCTCTTTGCATATTTTTTTGATGATTTGATTATAGCGCTCAACATCTGCATTGCAGCGTATGAGCGAAGCTTGATCGGTATATCTGTTTTCAATCACCGGTATTAAATCCGTCACCACAATTTTGGCTTTTGTCTGGGCTAAAACATCAAGCAATTTATGCCAATACATCATCCTCTGAAAAATCGAGTGTCCAATTACTGTCTTTTCGGCGTCGCAAATCATTGATACCGACATTGACGATAATCAAATCAAAATGCCGTGACAAAACTTCATGAACGGCTCTATTTGTTGCATCTGCAATATTATCTCCCGATTGCGACATATTGCTGAAAAGATAAGCCCCTTCTCTTTGAGCTTTTATCATTTTCGCGAGTCTTAAAAAAAAGCCGAGATCTTCGCTATCTTCATAACCATGTGCGATTGAATCACCAACCATACCAATACTGTAAATCATCTGAAAGCCTTTCAAAATTAAAATATAAAAAAAGAATAAGCTGAAATACTTTATATTATTTTTAAAAATAAACAAAGCCAATAATAAGATTCTTTTTTTTAAGCGATTGTTTTCTTTTTTACTTGCTTTTATGCTTCATTTTAACAAAAAAGGGATAAAAATCCCTTCTTTTTTGTTTTTTAAGATTTCAAAAACCATCAGATATGCAAAAGCATTCTTTTGACTTCAATCATATTATTGCAAATATGCACTTTTCCCAATGAATTAATTTTTGCAATATATTCTTGTTTATTATATAATATATGCTCAAGATACGCAATAACAGTCATATTTGCTTTAAGCCCCGCCGTTATTCCATATATAGAATCCTCAATAACGATACAATCTTTTGGCTCATAATTCATTTTTTTTGCAGCATACAAAAATAAATCCGGCTCCGGCTTGCCGCATGCAACAAAACTTGCAGAAAATGTATTTTTTTCATTAAAATATTGCTCAAGATGAAGGGGTTCAAATCTGGCCTTAATTCCGGTTAAAGAATTTCCTGTTGCAACACATTGGCTAAATTCGCTGAGCCTAAAAATATCTTCTACATTCTCAGTCAGTGAAATATCACGATTAACAGCTTTGCTTATCTCATCATTGATAAATCTTATTATATCGGCGTTGACATTTTTTCCTAAAGACAACAAAGTTTCCAATTGTTGCTGCTGTCCTTTACCCAAAATATGCTCAATAACATCTTGCCTTGTCAAAATTATTCCGCATTTTTGAGCAAATTCAACATATTTATCCGTTGATAAGTGCTCCGTATCTGCAATAACACCATCAAAATCCCAAATAATCAATTTTTTTATCACAACACTTCCTTTACAAAAATACACAAAAGATCATATCCTTTTTCGGCTTAAAATATGATTAAAAAAACTCAGATTGGTCATTATACGCATCTAAGGCACAATAAAAACCGAAAATTCTAGCGTAAAAAAAATTAAATAAAGCACAATAAAAACTTGAAGAATGCGGTAAATAAGAAGTTAGATAAAGTTAAAACAAAGGCGGAAGTACCGAAACGTAGATAAACCTACGTGAGAACACTTCCGACCTGATGTTTTTTGATTCCTTATACAAATTCAACACAAGGCACAATAAAACTGCGGAGAATGCGCTAAATAATAAGACACCTGACTAAGCGCGAAGGGAGCGTACATACCGGTACGTGACCGAGCGCGAAGAAGGGCGTCTGTACTTAGTTACGTTTTTATACAAGATTTACAGTAAACCTTGGAGAATAGCTTAGATAGAGTAAAAATAAGGGCGGAAGTACCGCAGTGTACACAAAGGTACATGAGGAAACTTCCGTCCCGAAATTTTTGCTCTAGATGAGCTGTTATATAAGGTTTACCTTGCCGCCGGCTTTTTCCACCGCCTCAACAGCTGCTTTCGAAGCTGAATTGACTGAAATTGTTGCCGCCGTCGTAATCGCACCGCGTGCGAGCAAACGAACGCCATCAAGCTTCTTTGTAATTAAGCGTGAAGAAAGCAATGTATCGACATTGATTTCAGCAGCATTTAATTTTCCGGCATCAATTGCTTTTTGAATGCTGTCAAGATTGACAACAGCATACTCTTTTGCGAAGTGGTTGTTAAAACCGCGCTTCGGCAACTGACGATAAATCGGCATCTGGCCGCCTTGAAAACCATGGATAGAAACGCCTGAACGTGATTTCTGACCTTTCTGACCACGGCCGGCTGTCTTGCCTTTGCCGCTTGAGATACCACGACCGACACGCGTGCGGTCTTTTCTGGCACCTGCATTATCTCTTAATTCATTAAGTTTCATTTTCTTTCACCTAATTTAAATTTTAAAATATGTAAAGTCTCGTCATAAAACTTTTTGTTCTCAAACGAGACAAAGTCTCGTCAAAGTTCTTGCTCAAAAGGGGTGGGCTGCGCCGTTCTTTTTAAGCGAAGTGTAGGCAAAAGCTACATGAGCGCAAAAAGAACAAGCATGACACCCCTTTTCACAAGAACTATTCTTCGACTTTAACGAGGTGGCTCACCTTCTTAATCATACCGCGAACGGAAGGTGTGTCTTCAAGTACAGCGGTACGATTCATTTTGTTTAAGCCAAGACCGATTAAAGTTGCTCTCTGATCTTTCGGTTTGCCGATAGGGCTAGCGATTTGAGTAACTTTCAACGTTTTCTTTGCCATGGTTTAAGCCTCCTCTTTTTCCATTTTGCCGGCAGCTGCATATTCACGGCGGCTGACGATATCACCAACCTTTTTGCCACGTTTTGCAGCAACCATACGAGGCGAATTGATTGATTGAAGTGCATCAAATGTTGCCTTAATCATATTATAGGGGTTGTTTGAGCCCAATGATTTTGCCACAACATCTTGCACACCCAAAGCTTCAAAAACGGCACGCATCGGACCACCGGCAATCACACCGGTACCGGCAGGAGCTGTTCTCAAAATAACCTTACCTGCACCAAAACGGCCAGCAACGTCATGATGAAGCGTTCTGCCTTCACGAAGCGGAATACGAACCATATTCTTTTTTGCTTCATTTGTTGCTTTAACAATCGCATCAGGTACTTCAGAAGCTTTGCCGGAACCATATCCGACGCGGCCTTTCTGATCACCGACGACCACAACAGCAGCAAAACTCATTGTGCGGCCGCCTTTTACCGTCTTTGCAACACGATTGACGTGAACAAGTTTTTCAACCAATTCTTCTGTTTTTTCTTTTTTATTATTTTGACGATCAAAAGCCATCTTATTTTCTCCTAGAATTTCAATCCGGCTTTGCGTGCGGCATCAGCCAAAGCTTTAACACGACCGTGATAAATGTAGCCGCCTCTGTCGAAAACAACTTCATTCACGCCTGTTTTTGCCGCACGTTCTGCAACGAGTTTACCAATGAAGCCTGCTGCTTCAACCGTAGATGTCTTTTGAATGGTGTTGCGGACTTCTTTGTCAAGCGTTGAAGCTGAAACAACCGTCACACCTTTAACATCGTCAATAATTTGCGCGTAAATGTGCTTACCGCTACGGAAAACTGACAATCTCAACTTGCCGTTTGCAGCGTTTTTCAAAGCTGTTCTGACACGCGCCTTTCTTTTTTCAAACAATTTTTTTGGTGTATTCATTTGAATTAATCCTTATTTCTTCTTGCCTTCTTTACGACGGATATATTCGTTTTCATACTTTACACCTTTGCCTTTGTAAGGTTCAGGTTTTCTGTATTTACGAATTTCAGCGGCGACTTGACCGACAAGTTGTTTGTCAACACCAAAAATCTTGATTTGCGTCGGCGATTCGCAAGAAATCTTAATACCTTGCGGTGCCGGAAAATCGACATCATGTGAAAAGCCTAAGGAAAGAACAAGCTTTGTGCCTTCCATACGTGCTTTATAACCAACGCCGACCAGCTCCAAATTCTTGGTATAGCCTTCAGAAACACCCTTAACGAGTGTATTGATATTGGCTCTTGTAGTACCCCACAAAGCACGAGCAGTTAAGCTCTGTGATAAGGGGCTGACAACAACCTTGCCGTCTTCAACTTTTGCCTCAATGTGAGAATCATCGTATGAACAGCAAAGTTCACCTAATTTTCCTTTGACGGTCACAACATTTGATTTGATATCAACGTTGACACCTTCCGGGATATTAATCGGATATTTTCCAACTCTAGACATATCTTTTAATCTCCCTTAGAATACTTGACACAAAATTTCACCGCCGACATTGGCTTTTCTTGCATCGTTATCGCTCATCACACCCTGCGGTGTCGAAACGATGGAAATACCAAGGCCGTTATAAACTCTCGGCAAATCTTTCACGCTTGAATAAACGCGACGGCCGGGGGTTGAAACACGGTAAATTTCAGTTATAACGGAAGCACCTTCAAAGTACTTTAATTTAATATGAAGTTCATCAATACCGGGCTTCACATTGACTCTTTCGTAGCCTTCAATGTAGCCTTCTTTTTTCAAAACTTCCAAAACATTTTCACGCAAATTC
>CADAAN010000053.1 GCA_902785935.1 uncultured Pseudomonadota bacterium | reverse complement strand
CATTTGCTTATTGTCCGTAAAATATGCTGATGGTGCAAGCGGATAAGACGGGTCATTATCATCTGCTCCGACCGAAAGCCCTAAAAAGCCGTATTTTTCGCCATGTCCCCAATCTGTCCTTGCCATTGTGATACACGCTTCAACCGGCAAATCACGATATGTGATGATAAAAGCCGTATTTTCAGGCCCGCCTCGTACAGCAGAACCAATTGAAAAATTGAGCCGACCTTTATACGGATTTTCAAGCGTATTGCCTGCCCCGCGCATACGCTGCGTCACAATATTGTACTGAACAGCCGTTTCATCCGTAAAGCTTTCATACGAATCCTGATTGCCGTAAAAAGCGCGAATATTCACGACCATTTGTGCCGTTTGCGAAATCATTTCATTCAAGCGATAGCGACGCATGGCTTTAGAATATCCTACAAGAGAACCTGCCGAAATCACGGCAATAATTGCTAAAACACCAAGCATTTCGACCATTGAACGACCATTTTGATTGTTTTTCATTTTTAAAACTCTCCTTGCATAAAATCAGTATAGCACAAATGCTGAGCAATAACAATTGTAACTTTAGACATAGAATTATTAACAAAATGTTATAAAGTGACACAAATTTCGTCGTCTAAAATCACAAAATCGGTGACAAAAGAGGCATAATCCACTTTTTCCATAGGCAAGAGCGCACATTGAATTAAAAACATCTCAGCATACCAACTTGTCAGCTCACGAATTTTATCGGCACCATCCTGCCAAGCCCTGAAAGCAACAAAATCCGGTTCACATTCCGAACAAAGCATTGCTTCATGCCTGCGATTTCGGCAAATCACGCCGACAAACTTGTTTTTAAGGCTTTTAACGGCATTTTCATAATCGCCGTGAATATTTTCTGATTTTGAAAGATCAAGCAAAACACCATCTAAACCATACGTCACACAATCCATAGAACTTGTGGAAAGCACAAGTTTGCCCTCTTTTTGAGCATTAAAAGCAAATTTTTGCTTAAAATCCGCCGTCAAATCAGCAGATAAAATAAAACATTCCACCTTTTTAAAATCCGAAGGTTGAAATTTTTCATGTTTGATAAATGTTATAAACTTTTGCATAATCTTAGATTGCTTCTTGTAAATTGATAAAATTGTCTTAAAATGAGTTTAACTTAAAAATATATAAAAAGAAAGAAAATTTTATGGAAGAGCAACAATTTCAGCAGACAATTGAGGCTTTAGAGCAAATCAGAGAAAGTCTTGATGTCTTAAAAAATGCCATAGAAGGCAGAAAAAATGCACTTTTTCAGCAAAAAGAGGCCTATAAAAACAATATGGCCGCAAAAAATGAAGAAATTATGCGCTTAAAAAATCTTGTTGCAGATGCCGCTCAAAAGGTCGGCAATTGCGTTTTGACAATTGATGAGGTGTTAAAAGAAAATGGCTCAGGTAACAATTCAAATTAACGGCCGAGAATACGGTATTGCTTGCGGCAACGGTCAGGAAGGGCATATTTTGCGTTTGGCCGCTTTGCTTAATGAAAAAGCCGCATTGCTTACAAGAGGGAACAATCACATCAACGAAAATCAGTTGCTTGCAATGATTGGTTTGTTGCTTGCCGATGAACTGACGGATATCAAAAACGGCGTTGCGCCTCAGGCTCAAGTTCAAACAGTCGAAAAGGTCGTCGAAAAGGTTGTTGAAGTGCCGGTTGAAAAGGTCGTTGAAAAAGTTGTCGAAGTACCGGTCGAAAAGGTCGTTGAAAAAGTTGTCGAAGTGCCGGTTGAAAAAGTCGTTGAAAAGGTTGTTGAAGTGCCGGTCGAAAAAGTCGTTGAAAAAGTTGTTGAAGTGCCGGTCGAAAAAGTCGTTGAAAAAGTTGTCGAAGTGCCGGTCGAAAAAGTCGTTGAAAAAGTTGTCGAAGTACCGGTCGAAAAAGTCGTTGAAAAAGTTGTCGAAGTACCGGTCGAAAAGGTCGTTGAAGTGGTTAAAGAATCGCCTCAAACTGTTGATTTTCAAGCAATTGATGGACAAATTGCTTCTGAAATTAAAAAAGTAAACGAGTTGATAAAAGTGCTTGCAAGCGACTTAAAATCGTGATATAATGAGCTTATAAAAGGTAAGGCTGTCTGATACGATTATCCGCATGAGTTATCCGAACCAACATTAATTATTATAGGGAACTGTCCCTGCGCGGATCGTGGTCCGTGTATATGGTGCCCACCTTGACACAGCGGTTCGATATGAATGAAAGTCGTTAAACGGTCAGACGGCCATAGCTTTTATAAAAAAATAAAATGCTGCTTATGCGGCTTTTTTTGTTATCAGGCATATAAAAAAAGAGGCGCGACATGTGTCACCTCTTTTTATTGAATAATCAATTATGCTTGAAGATTTTTTTTCAGGCTGTGCCTTTTTTCTTCACGCTGATTTTTTTATACTTTTGTTTTTCTTCGTTTGACTTAGGAATACGAACATTTAAAACACCGTTGTCATAATCGGCTTCGGCCATATCATACTTTAAGTCAAACGGTAACGGTATCGTACGTTTGAACATACCGTATGAAATTTCCTGAAAATAATTATTGGCACCGGTTTGCTCTGTTTTTTGTTCCTTTTCTCCGGAGATGGTCAAATAACCTTCTTCAGAGATTTTTAAGTCAATTTTTTCTTCATCGATGCCTGGAATTTCAGCGGTGACAAGCACATCTTTTTCTTCTTCCGTGACGTCAATTTTGGGCTGAAGACCGGCCATCGATTCGCTGCCGAAATCAAAAAAATAGTTCCACAAACTTTTTAAGTCGTGTGTTTGATTGGAAAAGTGTGTCGGAGCTGTCTCCTGATGTTTTCCTTGAACCATATCTCTCATCAAATACACTCCTTTTTGCTTAATAATCCCATTCTTCTTTAATTTCGACAACTTCCTCATCCATCGGTTTGGCCTTAGCAGAACAGCCACAGCCGCATGCAGACTTTGAACCAGATGATTGAGTATGGCTGTTATCCGATGTGCCATGATTTGATGACGTATTTTCATGGTCTTCACCTGACATATGATAGCCTTTTGATGTTTCGTCTAAATTGGATTGAGTTGCGTGATGATGGTTAAAAATACCCATTTCATTCTCCTTTAAAATTAAGTTGTTAAAACAAATTGTATCAGTTGTATGCAATCAAGTTGCATTCAAAGAGATATATTTCAAAATCTGATTTTGAAGATAAACCTTCGGTTAAAATACCTTAAATTTATCCTTGAAAAGGCTTGGGTAAAAATATTTTTTGATGATGAAATTTGAAAATATCCGTGTTAGCATTGCAAAAGGAGAAAAATGATGGATTCGGTTTGCATTCATAATGCCAATATCATCAACGGCTTCACAACAATGAAAAATTGTGCTTTGATGATTAAGGGCAATAAGATTATTGACGTTTTCAACGAACGTCGTTTTTTGCAAAAAAAATTTGACGACACAACCACGATTATTGATGCCAAAGGCGCATATGTCGTACCGGGTTTGATTGATACACACATTCACGGCATCGGAGGTTTCGGCACGGAAGACAAAAGTGCAAAATCGATTTTGAAGATGTCCGAAATTTTGGTTAAATACGGCGTTACATCATTTATTCCGACGCTTTACACAAAATCAAAAGAAGATATGCTTTTATCGATTCGCGCTATTGTTGAAGCCATGGGGCACGAAAAAGGCGCGCGGATTTTAGGTATGCATCTTGAAGGCCCGTTTATCTCAAAAGAAAGACTAGGTGTTCAAAAGCAAGAAGACGTGGCAAGTGTTGACCTTTCATTGATGGAAGAATTTTATCAGGCTTCCCAAGGGCATATCATCAATATGACTGTTGCACCCGAGCTTAAAGGTATGCGTGAACTCGCCCTTTATTGTATCGGACGCAACATTATTTTGCAAGCCGGTCATACAAATGCCACTTATGAACAAATGGTTGAGGGTATGCAGGCGCGGATCTTGCATGTCACACACCTTTTTAATGCCATGAGCCGTATGCATCACCGTGATCCGGGGACGGTGGGTGCCGTATTTATTCACCCGGAGCTTTCTTGCGAAATTATTGCGGACGGTATCCACATCAACCCTGAAATCATCAAATTTTTGCTCACCTGCAAGTCGCTTGATAAAGTGGTTTTAGTCACCGATTCCCTCAAGCCGACGAAACAGCATAAAAAGCCATTAATGGCCAACAATGAAGAAGTTTATTTCAAGGGTTGTTTTTATCGCAAATCGGACGATGCCATTGCCGGTTCTGGCTTAACGATGATTGACAGTGTTAAAAATATCGTTTCATACGGATTTCACCTTGATCAGGCGATTCATATGGCTTCAACCAATCCGGCACGCATCATGAAACAGGAGCATTTGGGTATCATCGCACCGGGCTATGATGCTGATATTGTTATTTTAAATCACAAACTTGACGTTTTATATACCGTTATTCAGGGAAAAATTTATCATAAAGGACGACAAATATGCATGTCATAATCAAAAAAAATCAAAAACTCGGAAGTGAGCTTGCCGCAACATATATTGCTCAAAAAGTAAACAATGCTCCTAAAAACAGGCCTTTTGTTTTAGGCTTGCCGACAGGGTCAACACCGCTTGAAACTTATCGCAAGTTGATTGAGATGAACAAGGCCGGCCTTGTCTCGTTTGAAAATGTGGTAACTTTCAATATGGATGAATATGTCGGACTTGAGGCTGCACATGAGCAAAGTTATCACTATTTTATGTATGAAAACTTTTTTAACCATATCGATATCAAAAAAGAAAACATACATATTTTAAATGGTATGGCAACAGATTTGCAAAAAGAATGTGATGATTATGAAAAAGCCATTCAATCAGCCGGCGGGATTGATTTGTTTTTGGGCGGTGTCGGTGAAGACGGACATATCGCATTTAACGAACCTTTTACGTCACTTTCTTCAACGACGCATATTCAGGCTTTAACACGTGATACCATCCGTGTCAACGCACGCTTTTTCGGCGGCGATATATCTCAAGTGCCGACGCGCGCTTTAACGGTTGGGGTAAAAACCATAACAGATGCTAAGGAAGTTTTGATTTTGGCGTTCGGGGCTAAGAAAGCTAAGGCTTTGCACCACGGCATTGAAGGTGCTGTCAGCCACGTTTGGACATTATCTGCCTTGCAGATGCACAAAAACAGCACCATTATATGCGACGAAGATGCTACTACCGAACTGAGCGATGAAACAAAGCATTATTTTTTGGGTTTGGCTTAAACAGCGATTTTTACCGATACCTGATTTTGACGTGGTTTGTGCTACCGGCGACGGCATTAGCCTCATCGACGGTGTAGATACGTTTCGGGATATAATTTCCGCTAAACAAATCATCAATTGAAGCATAGGACTTATTTTTGTAGTTTATCACATTTGATTTTGCCATTGCAAGACAGTCACTATCATCTTTGCAATAGCCTTTTCTTTTCAAAACATCTGCTTTGCATTGAGCTAAATCATCACAGGCAAAGCTTTCGCCCGTTGCATTTTTTTGAGCTAAAACATCTTTTTGCATATTATCAGCCGAAGAATAGTATGCTCCGTCTAAAAAATAGAGCCCGTCTTTTATTTCATAAACCGTCACAGTAGCATTATCACCACGAAAAGCCAAAGCCGCTTCGCACCCTGCTTGTTGAGCTTTTGAACAATATAGGTTTGAGATTCGTGAATAATTCCATCCGGCCTCACTAGAGCCGAAAGCATATGCACTTAAATTCGTGACGCTGTTTGGGATAACAACATCTGTCAGTTGAGAATTTGCAAAAGCCGCTGATCCTATTGTTTCGAGACCTTCAGGCAAATTATTTATCTTCTGCAAGTAGCCATCAAATGCATAAGAGTCAATTATTTTTAAGGTACTCGGGAACGTCACGCTTGTGGCGTTAAATCCGTGAAATGCCTCGGTTCCTATCGTTTCGAGGCCTTCGGGTAAAATAAGCGTTCTGTCTGCACCATTCATATTTTCAAAAGCATGTACACCGATTGTTTTAATGCCTTCTTTAATCTCAACTTGCGTTATATTCGGATTAATCCACGGCGCATAATCATCACCGTGTCTTATTCTATCATAGCCTCTGATACTTGCAGGCTTTGATGAATCAATCGGCGAGATTGTTAAGGTGTATGTCGGGTTGTTATCATTACCAACACCGTTTTCGACATAAGAATATGTGCAATTTTCCCCGCACGATGGCAATTCATCGGCATATGCATTTAATGCCGTCAATAGTCCTAAAATCAAAATCCCTTTTTTCATAAATTTCCTCCTTATTAAGGTTATACAAAAAAACACCTTGAAAAAATATTCAAAGTGGAGGAGCTGAAAAACTGTAATAGCACAGACAGATTTATTCGTAAAGCAAAGCCTTCTTATCTCATCTACTCCTCTCTTATAAGGAGCTTATGCTATTAATGTGTTTT
>CADAAN010000052.1 GCA_902785935.1 uncultured Pseudomonadota bacterium | reverse complement strand
CTGTTGTGCAAGAGAGGTTAATGTCGCCCGAATTTACAAATGCGCCAGCTGCACCCAAATATCTTTGCAAATTTTCGGCA
Organism: uncultured Pseudomonadota bacterium; assembly: GCA_902785935.1. Classification (GTDB taxonomy): domain Bacteria; phylum Pseudomonadota; class Alphaproteobacteria; order RF32; family CAG-239; genus UBA1254. Next base: position 7,179 of record CADAAN010000052.1, on the reverse strand, counting down.
CTGCAGACTAAATCCGTTGTTTGAGAACCCTTAAATGCATTACCTTTGATTTCTGTAACTGAATCCGGAATCACAACCGATGTCAGGTTGTTGCTATAAAATGCACCCAGTCCGATTGAAGTGACTGAATCAGGAATCACAACCGAGGTCAGGTTGTTGCCTCGAAATGCATTACTTCCGATTGAAGTGACTGAATCGGGAATCGTCACTGAGGTTAGGTTGCTGCCATTAAATGCACTATTTCCGATTGAAGTGACTGAATCGGGAATCACAACCGAGGTCAGGTTGTTTTTAGAAAATGCACTATTTCCGATTGAAGTGACCGAATCCGGAATCACAACCGAGGTCAGGTTGTTGCTTCGAAATGCAGCAAATCCGATTGATGTAACACCTGTCGTTCCTGTTGTTTCATTAGCTCCCTCAACCACAACGGATGTATAAGAATCTTTTTGTGAATACCAAGGATAACTACTCTCAGAACTATAACCCACCATCGCACCTGAACCCGAAATTGTCAGGACTCCGTTTTCAATCTCCCAATGGCAATCGGCGTCTGTTTCACCGCACGAACCGCCGGCATAAACATTTGCCGAACCTAAAACAGTGCCAAACACTATTGCGTATATAAATTGACTTTTTCTCATATTTATTCTCCTGTTTTCTTTTTTCATACTTTTAAAACAAAAATTCCGTTCAAGATAAACCCAAAACGGAGGAGCTAAATAACTGTCAACACACAGCCTCTCTGATTCGTGCATAAGCCTTATATCGAGAACTCCTACCAAAGAGGAGTTTATGTGTTGAATGTGTTATTTAGACACCATAGGCAACCCGCCTATACTTTCATTCTTGCACAACTCATATAAAAAGTCAAATATTTTTTAAAAAATCGGCAAAGAAAAAACAGGATGTTGATAGCTTCAAACTTTTGCTTGAAAATAAAACAAAAAACGCCAATATAAGCAAAGAACTTTGAATCAATGAAGGGCAAAAGGTCGGATATTTCGAAAACCCGGTCAGGTTCGGAAGAAAGCAGCCGTATCGATTTTTGCCGAGGTTTTTGCCCCTTCGCCTTTTTTTTGAAGAAACGGTTGTGGAAAAAGAAGATAAAGATCAGTACGTGGTTTTGGCGCGTAAATATCGTCCGCAAGTTTTTGAAGATTTGCTCGGACAGGATGCGCTTGTTAAAACCTTAAAAAATGCGATTGAAAACAACCGTTTGCATCATGCCTATATTTTGACGGGTATTCGCGGCGTGGGTAAAACAACGACTGCACGGTTGATTGCGCGTGCCTTAAATTGTACAGGCCTTGATGGCAAAGGTGGACCAACCATTCACCCTTGCGGTGCTTGCGAAAATTGCAAGGCGATATCAGAGGGTCGCCATATTGACGTTTTAGAACTTGATGCAGCTTCGCGTACGGGCGTTGATGATATGCGCGAACTTTTATCCGGTGTGCAATACAAGCCGACCAATGCGCGTTATAAGGTTTATATCATCGATGAAGTACATATGCTTTCAAAAGGCGCGTTTAATGCTTTGTTAAAGACTTTGGAAGAACCGCCGGCGCATGTCAAATTTATTTTTGCAACGACGGAAATCCGCAAAGTACCGGTGACGATTTTATCGCGTTGTCAGCGTTTTGATCTCGAGCGATTGAGTGTTGATACGTTAATCGAATTGTTCCATAAGGTTTTAAAGGCCGAAAATATAGAATCTGATGAAGAGGCGCTTCAAATGGTGGCCAAAGCCGCTGACGGCTCTGCCAGAGACGGGCTTTCAATGCTTGATCAGGCTATTTCTTTGGGCGGTGCAAAAATCAAGGCTGAAACGGTTGCCGACATGATAGGTCTGGCCGATCGGACACAAACTCTGTCTTTGTTTGAAAATTTGTTGAGCGGAGATACGCAAAAAGCGCTTGATAATGTCAAAAATCAATATCAACATGGCGCGAATCCGAGTGTGATTATCAAAGATTTGATTGAAATTGCGCATATGCTCGCCAAGGCAAAAATTGTGCCGAGCAGCCTGCAAAGTGCAATGATGGGGCAAAACGAGCGTGAAATGTGCGAAAAACTGGCTTCATCAACACCGATTGCTATTCTCTCAAAAATATGGCAGATGTTGATTAAGGGCATCTCAGAGCTGAATTTGGCACCATATCAAAACGATGCGCTTGATATGATTTTAATTAGGATTGCATACAGCGCCCAATTACCAACGCCGGCAGAAATGCTTGAGAGTTTAAAAAAAAAATCGATAAATGAGCCTCAAGCTCAATTTGCAAAACCTTCTTCTTTGCCTGAAACGGTGGTTCAATCACAACCCGCCGCCAAAAAAAATGATGTATTGCAACATACGGCATCATCAAAGGCTGAGCCGAACAATCACAGCATTCAAAAAATCTCTGATTTGCTCAATTATCTTGAGCAAAATAAAAAAATGCTCTTTTTATATGCGCTTAAAAATGATGTTTCAATTGATGCGTTTGAAGACGGCGCTATAACGCTGACAATTTCTGAAAAAGCGGCACCCGATTTTGTGCAAAACTTGTCTAAAATATTAAAAGATGCGACACAGACCACTTGGAAAATCGATGTTAAATACGGCACGCCGAAAGCAACAATTGCGGAAATGGAAAAAAGCAAAAGCGATGCGGATAAGCGCAAAATTATAGAATACCCCTTAGTCAAAGCCATTATGGATGAATTTAAGGGGGCAAAATTTGAAACCGTTTTAAGACTTTCTCAGGAAGAAAACGATGAAGACGGCGACAATACAAAAACAGAACAAGAACTGATTAACAACATTGATGAGGATGATTAAAAATGTTTAATATTCAAAATTTAATGAAACAAGCACAAATGATGCAAAAACGTATGGCTGAGGCGCAGGAAAAACTCGGTGCTGAAGTACGTGAAGGCACATCTTCCGGCGGGCTTGTCAAAATTGAACTCAACGGCAGACACGATTTGCAAAACATCACCATTTCAAAAGAGGCCTTGGATGGCGGTGATGCCGAGCTTTTGGAAGATATGATTAAGGCCGCCTACAATGATGCACACAATCAAATTGTGAAAATGCAGGATGAAGGCATGAAAGAAGCCACGGGCGGTGTTGATTTCGGCGGTTTGAAAATTCCGTTTTAGGAGAAAATCGTGGCTAAATCCGATATTGACATTCTCATTCGCCAAATTGCAAAATTACCGGCACTCGGGACAAGGTCTGCTAGAAGGATTGTTTTGCATTTGCTCAAAAACAGAGATACGAGCTTAAATCCCCTGATTGAAGCAATGCAAAACTTAAAGCAAAACATCAAAACCTGTCCGATTTGCGGCAATTTTGATACAAGTGAAGTTTGTCATATTTGCAGCGACGAAAAGCGCGAAAGCAAAACGCTTTGTATTGTGCAGGATGTCACTGATTTATGGGCGATGGAAAGAGCATCGTTTTATAAAGGAAAATACCATGTTTTGGGGGGCGTTTTATCGGCCATAGAGGGGGTATTGCCTGAAGATTTAAATATCGATTCGCTTGAAAAACGTCTTCAAAATGGTGAGATTTCTGAAGTTATTTTGGCCTTACCTCCGACGGTTGACGGGCAAATCACCGCACAGTATATTTTAAGCAAAATCAAACCGTTAGGTATAAAAATTTCAACACTTGCTTTAGGTTTGCCGGTTGGGGCGGAACTTGATTATATGGACGATGGAACGATTGAAATGGCTTTAGAGGCGCGAAAAGAAATTTAAAAACGGAGATAAAAAAATGGCAAATTTTTTGGTTATCGGCGGGGCAGGATATATCGGCAGTCATGTTGTTTTGGAACTTATCGAAAAGGGTCATCGGGTATGTGTTTATGACAACCTTTCGACAGGGCAAAAAATAAACATTGTCAAAGGGGTAAAGCTGATAGAAGGCGATATCTTGGATTTTGCACACCTTAAATCCGTCATGCAAGAAGGCAATTTTGACGGCATCGTGCATTTAGCGGCCAAAAAAGCCGTCGGTGAGTCGATGCAAAAACCTGAAATTTATGCTTCAAATAATATCACCGGCTCGATTAATATCTTAAATGCAATGGTTGAAACGGGTATTCAAAACATTGTTTTTTCATCATCCGCAGCTGTTTACGGCATGCCGAAATATCTGCCCCTTGATGAAAAGCATGAAAAGAATCCGATTAATTTTTACGGCTATACCAAAGCACTGATTGAAGATTTGCTTGAATGGTATGCGCGTCTTAAAGGAATTAATTATATCGCGTTGCGGTATTTCAATGCTGTCGGATACGATGCTTCAGGCCGTATCAAAGGCAAAGAGAAAAATCCGCAAAATTTGTTGCCGATTATTATGGATGCGGCGATGTCACGCAGGGACGGATTTTTGATATACGGCAATGATTATGATACAAAAGACGGTACGTGTGAGCGCGATTATATCCATGTTTCGGATTTAGCAAGCGCGCATGAAAAAGCCCTGACGAAATTAATGGAACAGCATGAATCATATATCCTTAATTTAGGCACGGGAAAGGTTTTTTCAGTCAAACAAGTCGTTGAGGCGACGGAAAATGTTATTTCTAAAAAGCTGAAATACGATTATGCTCCGCGCAGAATGGGCGATCCGGCCAAATTGGTCGCAAAATCGGATTTGGCTCAAAAAGTGCTTGGTTGGACGCCGAAATATACCGATATTAAAGAAATTATAACAACAACTTGGAATATGGAAAAATAAAATGAATCTTGATTTTTTAACATCAACACACGCTGTTTTATCACAAAATATGATGTGGACTATTTTCGGCATTGCCGTCATTGTGCTTTTGGCGCTTGATTTGTTTGTATTTAATCGCAAAAATGAAGAGCCGCATTTTTGGCATACGCTTTGGATTTGCGTTTTTTATATCGTGATTGCGATTATTTTCGGCTTTTTTGTGATGTATGAAGAAGGCGCTGATAAGGGAATGCTCTATTTTACGGGGTATTTTTTGGAAAAAAGTTTATCGCTTGACAATATATTTGTGATGTCGGTTGTTTTTTCAGCCATCGGTGTCCCGTCAAAATACCAACATCGCGTTTTGTTTTGGGGGATTTTAGGCGCACTTGTCATGCGCGGCGTGATGATATTTTTGGGTGAAGCGCTGATTTCGAGATTTCATTGGGTGCTGTATATTTTTTCAATCTTTTTGGTATATACCGGCGCGCATATGCTCTTTCAAAAACAAGAAGATGAAACGCCTTTTAAGCAATCAAGGCTTTATCGAGTGATGTCAAAAATTTTTCATGTCACGCATGAGATTAAGGGCGAACATTTTATTGTCAAAGAAAACGGAAAATGGCACATTACGCCGCTGTTATTTGCACTGTTTATCATTGAAACAATGGATGTCATTTTTGCATTTGACAGCATTCCGGCGATTTTTTTGGTCACACAAGATGTGTTTATTGTCTATACATCCAACATTTTTGCGATTTTGGGTTTAAGGGCGCTTTATTTTCTGCTGGCCGCGATTGTCAACAAGTTTGCATATTTGAAACCGGCGCTATCGATTATTTTAATCTTCATCGGATTAAAGATATTCACGCCGCATTTCGGATTTGAAATCAAGACGTGGCAATCACTTTCATTTACGCTTTTGATGCTGAGCGGTGCGATTTTGCTTTCGATTTTCAAAGAAAAGAAGGCTTAAAGTTCATAAGCATCAAATTTGCACAATTAAAAAAGAGCCTGATAAAAAATCAGGCTTTTTGCTTTTTTTATTTGACATTGGTTTTTGATTATGCAATAATTAAAGCGTAACCAAATGGTTGCGGTGTTTGAAAGACACGTTTAGTCACAATGCTCCTTGGATGAGGAGTTTCCGAACTAAGGCATATTTATGCACGAATAAGGTAAACTGTGTGACTAACAGTTCTTTCAGCTCCTCCGTTTTAGGTTATTTGAAACGGAATTTTTGTTTTAAAAGTATGAAAAAATAGGAGAATAAATATGAGAAAAAGTCAATTTATATTTGTATTAATGCTTGGTTGCTCTTTAGCTACCATGGCAAAGGCGGATACATCGTATGACAATTGCGTTGCCGCTGTCGGGGCTGCAAATGCAGCTAATTGTGTGCCAATCGGAGATTCCGGTACATACTATGCTTTAAGCGGTGCAGCAAACAACCAAACGATGACGATTTACGGCACGACGGGGGATGGAAGCGCAGCATCTGTGCCGGATTTTGCTTTCCAACCTAATGGCGAACCATCGACTTTTCCAGATGGTGTCACATCTCTTCAAGCATCAGGTAATGTCGATATCGGAAACAAAGCCTTTTATGGAGCCACGGGTTTAACAAGCGCCAATCTGACCGGTGTGCAAACAATCGAATCGGGTGCCTTTCTAAGAGCCACGGATTTGACAAGCGTTGTTATATCCGATTCGCTTTTAGATGCTGAAGGGAATATTTTGCAGTATGCCAAAAGAGATGGTGTTTATACAGGAATTAACCCCAGCGCTTTTAATGGATCCGGACTGAATACCATTTATTGCCCGACGGATAGGACGTGTGGCAATTCTTTTACGGGTTTGTCAGGTACCCTGAAAATCATTCCATACAGCATAGATGAAAACGGGCAGATAAAGGCAGGCGGTAAAACATATGCTTCACTTAATGATTTAGCCTCAGGCAACCATATCGTTAAGCGCATTTATACCATCGATGAAGCAAATGCCGTTGCAGGCAAAGTCAATTCGGTCAAAATCAGGTATCGATGAGATGACGAAAGGAGTAACCCGTCATGCTGAATTTATTTCAGCATCTAGGATATTCCGGAATCGGGGATGAACGAATTTATCAAGGAGATCCTGAAACAAGTTCAGGATGACAAAACAAGTTCAGAATGACGAATCAAATGGGGCGCGACAAGCTTGCTTATCTTCGATTCCAAGATGATGAATTCCGTCAAAATCAGATATCGATAATCTTATTCATACCTTAAGGCATTAATCGGGTTTAAGAGAGAGGCTTTATACGCCGGATAAAATCCGAAAAAGAGGCCGACTAAACCTGCAAATGAAAATGGCAACAAAACATAAAATGTTGACACAACAGCCTTAAAACTTGAAAAAAACGATACCAATCCGACGCCGATAAGCCCGAGCATGACACCGATAAATCCGCCGATGAGTGA
>CADAAN010000051.1 GCA_902785935.1 uncultured Pseudomonadota bacterium | reverse complement strand
CGCTTTTCGCTCCTTTGCTTGCTAAACAAACTGCGCCTCTTGCGGTGAAAATATCCATTATGGGATATTTTCATCCTCGAGCCCTCAAGGGGGAGGATTCGAAAAAAAGAGCTTCAAGGGGGAGGATTTGATAAGGTCGACGAATTTTATAAAAAAAACGGCTTATAAAGCCGATTTGAGCGTGTCTTTAATTGACAATAAATCATCTTTCAAACGGGTGAGCTTTTCGCGTTCCGTATCTGATAATTTTGCGATTTCAATAATTTTTTCTTCTACAACGGTCGGCACGTCTTCTTTTGAAGATAAATTATCTTCAAAAAAGTCTTTTTGGATATCTCCGTTTAAAAAGGCCTTAGCGCCGTGTTCCTTAAAAAGCCTTTGAACGCCTTCAATGGTATAGCGCTTGTTGTATAAAAAATCTTTAATCAACCTAATCAGTTCAACATCATCGGGGCGATAATAACGGCGACCGCCTGTTGTCTTCATCGGTGATATTTCCTTAAATTTTGTCTCCCAAAAGCGCAAGACATGCGTTGCAACGCCTATTTCTTCGGCAACTTCCGCAATGGTCTTAAAAGCTGACTTTGATTTGACAGACAAGAAATATCTCCCTAGTTATTAATCGCCTTGCGCAAATTCGATGAGGGCTTAAAACTAAGCACGGTGCGCGCACTGATGGCAGCTTCAACCCCCGTTTTCGGATTACGCCCGACACGCGGTGTTTTGTGCCTTAAATAAAGAGAACCGAATGATGACAATTTGACATCATTGCCTGATACCAATTCCTGCGTGATAATGTTGATAATCGAATCGAGCATGTCAGCGCAATCTTTGCGTGAAATACCGATTTCTTCATAAATTTTTTCTGCAATGTCTGCACGTGTAATGGTTTTCATTTTTTAACCTTGTTATTTATCTTTAATTTTCTTAAAAGTACTACAAAGAAATTTTAATCTCAAGAGCTTAGCAACAATCTTTAACAATTTTTTCAAAATTAAAAAAGGGCAGGGGCAATTTATTTGTTTTTTGACTTTAATTGTCCGCATGCGGCCGAAATATCGCCTCCGCGCGCCGTGCGTACGGGGGCTGCAAAACCTGCTTTATTTAAAATATCGGCAAAAGCCTTGACTTTTTGATCCGTGCTCGGCTTAAAATCGCTGCCCGCCCACGGATTAAACGGAATTAAATTGAATGTTGCACGAATTTTGTGCTTTTTTAAGAGTGCGACAAGTTCTTTGGCCTGTGTGGGAGAATCGTTGATGCCGTCTAACATCAAATATTCAAACGTCACATAACGACTGCCGTCTTTTTGCTGATATTTTTGAGCCTGTGCCAAAATTTGTTCAATCGGATAAACCTTGTTAATCGGCATTAAGCTGTTGCGAATCTCGTTGTTCGGTGCATGGAGCGAAATGGCGAGTCGCACGCCTGTTTTTTCTAAAACGGAGCATATCTTTGGGGCAATACCGCATGTCGACATCGTGATTCTGCGCCTTGAAATTGCGATTCCGTCACCATCGGAAAGGATATTGAGCGCTTTGATGACATTTTCTTCATTTTGCAAAGGTTCGCCCATACCCATCATAACAATATTTGAAAGATAGCGTGTTTGAAGTGTCGGAGACGGCCATTCGCCGTATGCGTCACGCGCCACCATAAATTGACTGACAATTTCGCCGGCTGTCAAATTGCGTGTTAATTTTTGCGTGCCGGTCAAACAAAATTTACAACCCATCGCGCATCCGACCTGACTTGAAATACATACGGCACCGCGGTCAAGCTCCGGAATATAAACGGTTTCAACACGTTCACCGTCATCAAATTCTAAAAGCCATTTGTGCGTTTTATCCTTTGAAATTTGCTCGGATATGATTTTCGGACGGCTTAAGATAAAGCAGTCGTTTAATTTTTGACGCAATTCTTTTGAAAGGTTTGTCATCTCGTCAAAAGTTCTTGCACCTTTAAAATAAATCCACTGCCAAATTTGTTTGGCGCGAAACGGTTTTTCGCCTAAATTTTCTAAAACGGCGATGAGTTCTTCTTTTGATAAGCCGATGATGTGCTGTTTTTGCATTATTTTTTACCGCATTTTGTGTTGATGGCTTTATAGGCTTTTGCAAAACCTTTTAAGGAATAGGTATCTTTGGTCTTTGTCCCACGGTTAGAGGTGCCTTCGACAATCATACGCTCACCCCTGAACATGGCTTTAACAAGTTTTGCATCTTCATCATCATTAATCGTCCATGATTTGTCAGCATCCGTAAAAAATTTTGTAAAAGTTTCTTTGCCGATTTTGACCGTAAAAGGTGCGTTGGACTTTAAGGTATAACCGGCCACAAAATTGACGACATCAAAGCTTTTTTCGGCAGGACGATGTGTGACAACGGCATAAATATCACCGCGTTTGGTATAATTGCCTTCATCTTTTTTAGGGGTGGATGCCATATAGCAAACTGTATTTTTACCCTCTTTAAAAGTGTAGGCCGACCAATCGTTATAATCTCCTATCAGCTGAGGTGCTTCAAGCGCAAAAACATTAAAAGAGGCCATTAAACAGACCAAAAACACGATTTTTTTCATTTTACATACCTTTTTATCGACATAGATTAAAATATTGGTTGAAATATACTTTAAAACTGTTAAAAGAAAGCAAACATTTGTTAAAAAGGTCAAAAAAAATGATGCGGCCCGAATATCTTGATGTCAGCGACATCTTAAAAAGCAGTTCTGTGTTAAGGCTGTTTGACGCCGTGCATGATTACGGCGGGGCGTTACGCTTTGTCGGCGGTGCGGTCAGAGATGCGCTTGCCGGTATCAAGGGGTTTGAAATTGACTTGGCAACGGATTTAACGCCGGATGAGTTGGTTGAGGCCTGTTCTGAAAAAGGTATTAAGACTGTTTCACTCGGGCTGAAATTTGCCAAGACGGGGGTTGTTTTACAAGACCACGTTTTTGAAGTTTCCTCACTGCATAAAAATTTGCCCGATGATGCCAAATTTTCGGATTTTTCGTTTACGGATGACTGGAATGCCGATGCGGCAAACCGTGATTTGACAATCAATGCCGTTTATGCCGACCAAGAGGGTAATGTTTTTGATTATTACAACGGAATTGAGGATTTAGAAAACGGCGTGGTGCGTTTTATCGGTAAAGCTGCGCAGAAGATAGCCGAGCAGCCGATTCGCATTATGCGTTTTTTCAGATTTTATTCGATTTTTGCAAAGACGGCGCCTGATTTGAAGTCGCTTAAAGCATGTGTTGAAAATCGAGAGTTGTTAAAAACGGTTGCGATTGAACAGATCAGAGATGAGTTTTTTAAGATTTTAGCGACTAAAAATGCTCCCGTCGTCATTGAAATGATGATGGAAAATGATATTCTGTCATTTGTCTTGCCACAAAAAATCAATGCACAAGCCTTAAAAAATCTGGATATGATTGTTCGTCAAAACGGTTTGGAGCCCGATATGATGCGTCGACTTTTTGTGCTTTTTGAGCCGGATCAAATTTTATCCGAATCGCTTGCGGTACGACTTAAACTGACAAAAGGGCAAAAATCAAAATTGATCGCTTTGTCGCGTTTTTCTTTTGACGGATCAAAAACCGATGACATTAACTATATTCGCCGTGTGATTTTTGCGCATAATAAAGAATTTGTGAAAGATAAAATTTTGACAACGCTTGCCTTGAATGGTCATCATGATGTCAATATTTTGCCGATATTTGAGCAAATTGATGCGATGGATATTCCTGTTTTTCCGCTTAACGGAAAAGATTTGATTGAACTTGGGATGATAGATTGCTCGCCGATTAAAGAGATTATGGCGCGGCTTAAAAATATGTGGCTTGAATCTGATTTTACTTTGTCCGATGATGATTTAAGAGCAAAAGCGCGTATGCTTATCAAGTAATATTACTTTTCAATTTTTTTTCATTTTTTGTTGACATTTTGGTTTTAATATGTTTTAATAAATATCGGATAGGAAAGTTATTTTCTTATCGAGTGTCCGAGATGGGCGCAGGGCTTTAAAACAGCTTATTAATTCTCTGCAGTGATGGATAACACTGTTTTTTTCAGTGCTATTTTATTTTAAAATAGCAATTTATCCCCGAAATCAGTCGGGGAGATCGTGGTGTATGTACAGGATTTTCTAAAGACTACGGAAGTCATCTCAGAGAATATGATTGTTTTACTCCCCGTCGCTCCTAAAGGTGCGACTTTTTTGATTTTTAATAAAAACAGGAGAAAAATTATGAAATATAAAAACGAATCAGGCAGGAGCATGGTCGAAATGCTGGGTGTGTTGGCCATTGTCGGTGTATTATCAGCAGGGGCTTTGAAAGGTTATAGTGCCGCGATGTTCAAATATAAAATGAATCAAACAATCGATATTTTTCAAGGGGTATTACAGCGATTTTCAGAGCTGGAAGATAAGATTAACGCTCCTATTGATCAATCTGACTATGTAAAATATGGCTTTTTGGAAGAATGTCAGATGGATGCAATAGGTAGTTGCCGATTACCTATCGGGGTTATACGTGGAGATTTAGCAAATTCCGGAGATTTTACTTTTGGCTCATTTGGTGTTGACTTTACAGATTCTAAGTCGTGTATTGCTTTTGCCTCAGTTGATTGGGGACGTTCCTCTCCCATTGAATGGTTTACAAAGCCGGAAGATTATAGTGGCGGTCATATTTACATTGTCTCTGATGGTAAATCAATTGTGATATACGATCCTTTCGGAAATAAAGGTGATCCAATTACCGAATCAACAATGTCACTTGTGACGCAAGCCTGCAAGGGATGTGATAAGGCATATGGCTGCACCTATTGGTTCAATATTAGGAATGAGATTTAAAACCCTAAAAAAGTGCTTGCATTGTGGAAAAAATGTGTTAAATATGTACCGAATCGGCAATGGTGCCGATGATAACAATTGAACACACACGCAGGCCTTTGCGTACTTGCCTTTAATGAAAGGATAAAGTTCGCTCCGGTGCTTTCAGCGATGAAAGCTACAAGCTTGCGGAGGTTTAACCGGAAAAGAAAAGGAATTAAAAATATGTCACTTCCGACTTTTACAATGCGTCAACTTGTTGAAGCAGGCGCACACTTTGGTCACCACGCTCGTCGTTGGAATCCGAAAATGGCTTCTTACATCTATGGTAAGAAAGACAATATTCACATCATTGATTTGCAAAAAACATACCCTATGCTTTACACGGCATTAAATGCTGCGCGTGAAGTTGCGGCCGAGGGCGGCAAAATTTTGTTTGTTGCCACAAAAAAGCAAGCTCAGGATGTGGTTAAAGAGAACGCACTTCGTTGCGGTCAATATTATGTCAACTATCGTTGGTTAGGCGGTATGTTAACAAACTGGAAAACCGTTCACAAATCCATCACACGTCTCGTTAAGTTAAACGAAATGTTTGATAAGGGTGAAACAGAAGGTTATACCAAAAAAGAAATTTTGAATCTTAAAAAAGAGCAGGAAAAGCTTGCCATGTCTTTGAACGGTATCATGAACATGGGCGGCCAGCCGGATATGCTTTTTGTGATTGATACACCAAAAGAATCGCTCGCGATTAAAGAGGCTAAAAAGCTTGGCATCCCTGTTGTCGGTATTGTGGATACGAATGCCGATCCGACAGAAATCGATTATCCTGTTCCGGGCAATGATGATGCTATTCGTGCCATTACGCTTTATTGCGAACTTATGAGCGCCGCCATTGTTGACGGTATGGCATCTCAGATTGCTGCTCAGGGCGTGAAAGTTGAGCCTGAAGTTTCAATTGAAGAAGTTGAAGCTGAAGCAAAGGCTCCCAAAAAGCGCGCACCTAAGAAAAAAGCTGAAGAAAAAGCAGCTGAATAATCGTTTATAAAAAAAAGGCGGTGTTCATACGCCGCCTGAGTTTCAAAATTTTTGATAAAGGAATAAAAATATGGCAGAAATTACAGCTGCAAAAGTTAAAGAATTGAGAGAAACAACCGGTGCCGGTATGCTTGATTGCAAAAAAGCATTGGTTGAAGCAAACGGTGATATGAATCAAGCCGTTGATTGGCTCAGAAAAAAAGGTCTTGCCACAGCTGCCAAAAAAGCAAGTCGTATTGCGGCCGAAGGTCTTGTTGCTGTCCAAGTTGATGGCAATAAGGGTGCTGTTGTTGAGGTTAACTCAGAAACAGACTTTGTGGCAAAAAATGACATCTTTCAAGAATATGTTCAAGATGCTGCAACCGTTGCTTTGTTCTCTGACGGCGATATCGAAAAGATGAAGGCTTTCGGATGCCCGAAATGCGGTAAATCTTTTGGTGAGCGCTTGACGGACATGATTGCGAAAATCGGTGAAAATATGAATTTGCGCCGTGCCGCAATCGTTGAAGTTCAAAATGGTGTTGTTGCTTCTTACATCCACAGCGCATTAAAACCGAATTTAGGCAAAATCGGCGTTTTGGTTGCTTTGGAATCATCAGCTGATAAAGAAAAATTGGCAGAGCTCGGCAAACATATTGCCATGCATATTGCGGCTTCAGCTCCGCTCTTTTTGGATATTGCAAGTGTTGATCCTGCGGCCGTAGAGCATGAACGCGGTATTTTCGCCGAACAGGCACGTGCATCAGGCAAGCCTGAAAACATCATCGAAAAGATGGTTGAAGGTCGTATCAGAAAATATTATGAAGAAGTTGTGCTTTTAGAGCAGGCATACATTATGGATCCTGATAAAAAGGTCAAAGATGTGATTGCAGATGCCGCTAAAGAGCTCGGCGCGGAAATCAAACTGACTTCTTATGTTCGCTTCAAGTTAGGTGAAGGGTTGCAAAAGAAGGAAGAGGATTTTGCAGCCGAAGTAGCCGCTCAATTAAATAAATAATCGTTTAGCTAGTAACTACTTGGGGTTCTATCGCTTATGTACCTTTTTGTACACTGCGCTCTAGAACCCCTACGTATTTACACGCTATCCGATTATTTTAGCTTTCAGTAAAAAAACATTCTCCGCTATTTTCAATCTTGAACAAGCTTATGTGCTTATGTACGTTTTTGTACACCACGCACAAGAGCTTATCGCGTATTTAGCGCATTTTCCGCTATTTTAATATTAAAACCGAATTTTTACACTGCGTTTGAGAACCCCTACGTATTTACACGCTATCCGATAATTTTGACTTCAAGCAAAAGAAAAATCTTTGCTTTTTCAAAGATAATACAAAAAATTCGCGGCAAAACAATGTAATGCAAAAGAAAAATATCACCATTAGTTTCATGATGCTGACATCATTGTGTTGAGAGATTTTATCTTTGAGTTGGTTTGGTTTTATTGATTAAAAAAACGGCAGATTTTTTTGCCTGCCGCTTGGATTGTGCCTTATAAGCAAATTGCGAACTAATCACCTTTTTGTTTGCGGTGTTCAAACCTTTTAGCCGCTTCTGTTTGAATTTGCGCCGCTGATTTATGCTCTTTACGCACTTCACCAGTTTTAACATCAGCCGTTTTACCTACTTTTATTTTTTCTTTTAACTCCCAATATTCTTTTCTAGGATCATCATCTGGAAAACTGCGCCGAGGACGAATCATACCACGCAATCTACGTACGGCTTTATTAATTTTATCTTGTTTTTCCTCTAAAAGATCATCAGGTTGTTTCTCAAGTTCTCTTCTTTCCACAACTTTTGCTAACTTTTCTTCTAAATGTTTATCGTCTGCAAAAAGTTCTTTCATCGTTTCAGGATATTTTTCAAATAAATCCGGAGAAGATAGTAATAAATCTAATTTTTCCGTTGAAACTAAATTTTCTTTTATTAAGAATGCAATAGCATCCAAACTGTTCTTTGCACCAGCTTTGTCACCCTTAGCATTCAACTCTATTGGTTTCCATATCAAACAGTTATCAAATACCTTCCTACCACTATCAAAATATTCATCAAAGTATCCCCCAGCTTGATATACTTTTTTTACCATTTCAATCGGATATGAATCATAAAGCATCAAATTTAAAACTCTATCACCATTATAATTCTCTGCATTTACATCTGCACCATGCGCAATATAAAAGTCAATTTGCTCTGAAGACGCACCCAAAAGAATAGGGTCATCGTGTGTATTTGCCGTAAAATATCCCTCTGGTATCAATCCTTTTTGATCTAAATACTCAGCACCTTTCAGAGTTCTCACGCAGTAAATTAAAGGCTGATGAAAATAATTTTCTTCATCTAAAGAATCAAAGCCTTTATCTCTCATTTCTTGAAATTCATCATAACGTCCCTCATCTATAAATTTAGCAGCGATATTCATTTCCATAGTCTTAGCAGATAAAACAGCTAAGTTAGCTCCAAGCAATTCGCCATGATAGATGACCTCATCTGCCAATCCGTGAAACAATTCAACATTATTATTAAAAGATTGCTTATCCATAATTTCTCTGACCAAATCCAAAGCTTCCGTTGAATCAGCTATATCAACATTTGTTCTTAATGCTTCACTGATATGTTCTATTTCTTCTTTAGAAAAAGCTCTTTGACGCGCTTCTCCTTCCATTTTTCTCAAATATTCTAAATCTTTTTGGTTCATCGCTTTATCCTTTCCAAAAAATTTTATATCATTTTGTCTAATTGTAACAAAACCACCGTTTAATTTCACCAGCATTTAAAAAAAATGGTAAATTTTTAAGTTATTGATTTTTCGATGAAAAAAATTTTAAAAAATCAAAAAAAGTTGTTGACTTTAAACGGTGGTTTAAATTGACCAGCTCAAAATAATCTAATGCATTGATATTAGTATGTTATTTTGTTTGTCAAGTTCATAAAATTTCCCAAAATCAGAAGTTAAGGATTTTTTTTTGTTCTTTTTTTGCGGCTTTTTCACTTTTGAAGTGCTAAAACCCATTGATATAGGAAAAAAATTATTTTATAATATCGTTGCGTAGCCTATCTTAACGGAGAATAATGATGTTGGGATTACATAAAGATGAGGTTAATTTAGTGAATTATTGCCCTGATTGGCCGCAAGAATTTGAAAAAGAGAAAAATAATTTACAAAAGATATTAGAAGGTTATGCTTTGGCTATAGAACATGTTGGTAGCACCTCTGTTCCCGGACTTAGCGCAAAACCAATTTTAGATATAGCTGTTGCTGTATCAGATATAGAAACACTCCACAAACTCATTCCGATTTTGGCTGATGCCGGTTATGATGTATTAGATTCTATTGAAAAGTGTGGAGAGGTTTTAGCCCGAAGAGGAAATCCGGAATGCCGTACACACTATATTCATGTAGAAATTAAAGGAAGCGCTTACTGGAATAATCATATCTTATTTAGAGATTATTTGCTAAAACATCCGGAAATTGTTCAACAATACGAAACCTTAAAAAAGGATATGGCATTAAAATTTAAGGAAGATAGAAAAAAATATACTGCAGCCAAAAACGAATTTATCCAAAACATTTTAGACTTAGCAAAAAAAAATAACAATCAGTAAAGCCGCTGGTACACCTTGCCATGGCAATATGACTCCGAGCCTGACGGTAACCAATACAAAAAACCTCCCCAAAGGGAGGTTTTTTGTATTGGTGATGCTTTAGCTCGCGGGTTACAAACTGAAATTTTAAAATAGCTATTTACTCTTACAATTTAAAGTGATATAATCGGCACGTTTTCGAATGTATAAGTAGGAGTTATATATGTCATACAATCCGGAACAATTAATGATAAAAAAGGATGCGGAAAATATTGCAACGATCGTATCTGAAAGTGGTGAAGAAATAGCGAGAATTGATTTAAATCATCCTACATGGCAATTCGGTGCAAAGCATGTATCTGATGAGCAATATATGCAATCTATTGAGCTTTTAGGCAATACTAAAAAACTTGAAGGAATATCTGCCCACTATTTTAGAGGAGGCATCGTTGTCCCTTCTTTCAAAAGCAGAGAAACAAAAGATGGAACAAATATTTTTTACGATGTAAATTGTGATGCAGATAATAGTATTCCTTTTTGCGAAGTTAAAAGAGATTGCGGAGATAAAACATATATAGCGCGCTATAATTCATACGAACATATGCAAGGATTAACAATAACAGATTACGTTAGATATGGGGTTTTAGATCAAAAAACCGACCTTGTAAAAGTCTATGATGAACATGAAAATTTAATTGCAGAACAAATTGAGAAACAAAAGATAAAAGTAACACCTGCCGCAGCAACAAAATATACTGCTCTGAAAGGGTCAGCGTACGCAATTGTGGAATCGTATGGCGAACCGGCGCGTCTTCCTGGTGGATGCATCAGTATTCATCGAATGAAACCAAAATCAGCTACTGTTTATGACAACTCCGACAAAGAAATGGCTAAATTTAAGTTTTATGAAAATGGTATGATAGAAGAATGTTACCAACTAAATAAACAAGGAAAACGGAATAATTATCACCATTATAATACTTCAGGAAAAGAAAATACGCTTTGGTTTTTATTACGCAATAAATTATCTAAGCATTACTCTATTTAGTCATTCATCTATTCTTTATACCTTTATTACCTTTATGAATGATAAATTGAAAGATTAGCTCTTATTTTCTTATATTTTTAAAATATAAGGAATGTTTTGTTTTATAAATACCATAACGAGTTCGTAAAATTTCCCCAAATTAAATGTCATCCCTTTTTTGCGTTAGCAAAAATCAAGGGATCTTCGAATTATTTTTTAAAAGCGGTAGATGCCTTGAATTTTGCCTAATGGCAAAATAGGCATGACGTTGTTATTTAAAAAGAAAAAGTTGTATTAATGCCTTACAGACTACCCCCATTTTAATGGGGGTTGAATGATTCCGACGACGATGTTATAGTAAGGTATGGAATGTGTACAAAGTCAACATAGCGTATACAGACTAAGCTACCATGTGGTATGGGTTTGTAAATATCGTCGTCGGGTCCTAAAGCCTGGCGTCGTTAACTATATCAAAAAATTGTTACCTAAGCTACTACGAAGTATCCCAGGATGTGAGATAGAGCAGATTGGCTTTGATCAAGACCACGTTCATTTTGTGATGACGATACCACCAAGATATGCGGTAGCCGACGTAATAGCAAGATTGAAAAGCCAATCTGCATCGCAAATCAGAGCCAAGTTTACTTGGCTCAGCAGAGTATATTTTAAGGAAAATGTATTCTGGTCGCGGGGATACTTCGTAAGTAGCGTCGGTTTAGATGAAGAAAAAATCAAACATTATGTGGAATTTCAAGGACGACAGGATTTAGGTCAGCTCCGACTGGAGCTGTAACGAAAAGGCTCTCAAAAGAGAGCCTTTTCTATAGAACCCCCAGTTTACTGGGGGATATCTATTG
>CADAAN010000050.1 GCA_902785935.1 uncultured Pseudomonadota bacterium | reverse complement strand
AACCTCCGTAGCCTTGTTTCAATTCGCTTAAACATTTCTCGCATTTTCGGATCCGATATTTTATCATAGTCAATATAATAACGGCCGTTTTGATCCTTTTCAAGATGCGACAGATAATTATGAACAGCACCGGCTCCTTCGCGATGACTGGCAGCCAGCAATCCCGTATCCGTAACATCAAAATCATCAACTATTCCTTTAACAGGATAACCTAAATATTGATATGAACCATTATTTTTAAGTTGCTTATATTTAACTTGCATAAAATCATTTAAAGCTTTCTCCTGTGCTTGATTATCATTTAAATAATCTTGATTCGAATAAATATTATTTTTTCCGACCCATTGATTATTTTGATTAATATATCCCATATCCTTAAATCCGTCTCGACGAATCTGATATTTTCCTAAAGCACCAAATCCACCTCCTTGAGAATTTACTTTCAAATAATCATTTCCGGATTCTATTTTTCCCAAAAGATTACGCATCTTTTCAGAAAAAATATAAGGATCTTCTTTTTCAAGCTCTTCATCATTTTCTTCTCTTGCAAATGAAAACGGCATTGCATTTTGGTATGAAGATGACATTTTCTCCATCTGATAAGGCTTCTTCTCATCATCCAGATAATCAAATTTTGCCTCAAGTTCATCGCGCAGGTTCATATCTGACGTATCAAGTTCAGAAAAAAGATTTTGTTCATGCGTATTGCTTTCTTCTTGCTCCTCATCATTTTCTTCATCTGCTTTTTCAAATGCTTTTTCAAGCTCCTCGCGCAAACTCCAATCGGCAGGATTTTCAAACTCTTCTTCCTCGTCCTCCTCTTCTTCTTCCCAAGGGTATTTTTTTCTTTTGAATATTTCCATTTTTTTCCTCCTTTTCTATAAAAAAATTATTTCACCCACACGCCCGTTTCAATCAGGCGTGCAATACGCTTTGCGCGTTTACCGACAGATACGGCATATTTTGAATTTAAGCACTCTTTAGCCGCCCCTTTATAATCCCCGATAAACATCGCACCCAGCATCTTCTTAAAGCCCAAAAGCCGTTTAATACCCATATTAAAACACATATCAAGAAGTGCATATTGCCGCTCGTCATCAAGCTGATAAAACCACGCAATATTGTCTGCAAGCTCGTCTTGACAGCGCATAATGTCGTTTTTTAACAAATAAATTGCCTCATCTGTACTGATACCTTTTGTCACATCACCAACACGCTCGCGCTCTTTTGGGCTCAACGGATTTGTCTCCAGATTTCGCCCGACCCCGACGGTTAAAAATCCGGCCGGACATTTATAAGGCTTTAATACCATACCCTCGTGCAACAAGAGCCTGTTTACAATTTCCCCTCTTAAAATCATTTGATTTTCCTTTCCAAAAAGTCACTCAGTTTTTCTTGAATAAAGATGTTGAGCCAATCGTACAAAGGCCTCGAGCATAAAATGATAATACCGCAAAAACCGCTCCTTGTTGCGCCGTCCTCAATCCAAAAACCAAGCAAAAGATAAAACGAATACCCCATTAAAAACCCAAGCGCCGCATCAATAAACACCCCTGTCAGGCTTTTAAAACGAATGATGGCGGAAACAACCGCCGCCATCATCAAAAAAAGCAAAACTTTAATGTCCTCAATCATTAATTTATTCCAAAGATATCGTCAACATCTTCCGGCGTTAAACCGAATTGAGAGCAAAGTTCGTCAAGTAATGGATTTTTACGCTCAATGAATGTGGCATAATTAAGTTCTGCCCAAACTTGCTGATTGCTTTTGATAAGTTCTTCAATCTGCTCACGTGTAACACCTCTATTCAAGAGAGCAAGAATAAACTCTCTCGGGGTTAAGGTTGCCGTCATCTTTTTGAACTCATACTCGTCAATTTCTCGCCAATCATCTTCTGATTGTCCTTGCCCGATATCTATTGACTTAACAATTCTTTTTCCGTCTGTTAAGTATTTTTTATCGTCTGCTTGTAAATGTATTAAAGTATATTTTTTCATTTTTTATATTCCTTATAAAAATGTTAATCACTACTGCCACCGCCACTGGCTGCTTTATTAAAACTTAAAAATGTATTCTCACTAATATTAATTAACCGTTCTCTTGCAAAGTTCATCCCACTTCCATCATCAGAAAACAAAGTATAATCAGTATTCGGTTCGATATTCCAAACAAATGTAATATAATAATAAATATATGATAAATGCCCTCTTCCTTCTATCGAGTTTGATATAATAAGGTCACGATTCCAAGTATTGTTATTACCTAACGTTAAATAAAAAGTTCGAGGGGCTCCTGTTGCTAAATTCGTAACAGCTAACAAAATTCCACTACTACTCACACTAACATCAGCACTCGCATAATTTGCGACATCATACACACCATTTGCAGTGATTGAAAGCGTGCCTGTCGGAGTTGTGCCGCTCGGAATAGTGGCAATATCTGTCGCCAATTGGCTTGAACCGCCGCCACTTGTTACCGTACCGCCTTTGTTTGTGATTGCCGTTCGTGCGTTTTGAATATCCGTGTTTAATGCTGTTAACGCGCTTGCTATTGTCATTATACACCTCTTATTGTGTTGATTGCGCTCTCAATATCGCCGCAAGTATCATAAAATAACTTTGCACTTGGATATTGACTATCGGTGCTTGAGCTTGATACCGAAGTTACGAGGTTTGATATACTTTGCTTAGTATTAACCTGTGCCTGCAATTTACCAACGCCGACAAGTATTGTATCGGTTTCTACAACTGCTGAATTGGTGCTTGTCGATAATCCTGTTAATTTTGTGCCTTGAATTATCTGTTTTAGATAGTCGGCTCTAACACTTCTTGCGGTTGTCTTTGTGCCTGTCGTTCCTTCAGATACAGACATAGCGGTATATGTTGTATTATTATCCGCACCATGCCCTAAGAATACCCAGTTTGAGCCGTTAAATCTGAACCAAGACGGATAATTCGCCGCCCAAGTAATACTATCGGTTGAAGTGGTAATTGCCGCTCCACCGTACAATATAGGATAAGCGGTAAAGTTGTTCAGCTTTAATGTGGCATCAGCAACGGTAGATGTTATTGTCGGCTTGACAATAATAATCTGTCCCTCGCTCAATGAGGTAATGCTCGATATTGTTACCTCTTTTTGGGTAGCGTCTGCCGCACTGGTTGATTCTCCATAAGGGATATTAACATTTTCACCACCACCCTGAATATCAATATTACCACTTCCTAAAATTGAAGTGTTGTTAATTGTTTTGATATTCGTTCCACTAACTAAAGTGTCCTGCTTATCATCAACAAGCTCGTTAATTTTGCTTATCATCTCTCCGGTTGTCGGCGGTGTTGTTATTTTATTTACCATTTAGCACCTCGCTTAACCGATGATGATTGCTTTATACGTTCCTGATGCGATGTTTGATGCTGAGTTCATTTTAATGACAACATTACTTGTCGTTGATGTTACTTCCGTTTCGACTTCTTCGTTTGTTGCAACCTCTTTCACAATCACCGCAACATCAGCCGTTGCAAGTGTGTTTGATATTGTCCAAGTGCAAACACCGCCCGTCGCCGTCAATGCCGGATTGGTAGCTGTCAATTTCTGCGTTGATGTTGCACCTTTTGCCGCACCGCTTCTGATTGTCGCCAAATCCGAAATTGCGTCTTGTTTATTATTCCAAGTCGTTTTATTTGCGGCCGTTACAAACTTATTTGAGCTTGTGCTGTCATCAACTAAATCAGCACTCAATTTGTTGCTCGATGTGATTTCGGTCTGAAGTCCGCTTACCAAATCCGCAACACTAAACTCAACTGTCGAACCGCTTTGAAGCGTCAATATAATCTTTTTGTTCGTAGCATCATAGCTACCCGAAACAACAACGCTTTCCAAAGGCAAGTCAATCGTTTGTGCTGTTCCGATATTGTTGCCGTCTTGGTCTTTTAACTGAGCTGTTACAACATAAGTTGAACTGTTAATTGATAACGTTAAACTTGCACCGTATTTTGTGCTTGCAGGCAGCGCAGACACATCTGCCGCCGTTGTCGGCACTGTAATGTTGACCACTTTACCGCTTGGTGTTAATGCCGTATTATTGACCTTAACCGTTTCAATCACGTTTGCCTGATACCCATTCGGGTTTGTGGCGTTATAAGGCGTAAAACCTAAAGCCGTTGTAACGTCTGAACCTGTGATGCCGGTGATATATCCCGTATCGTTTGTTAAGTCTGAAACTTTTGTCGGCAAATCTGATTGTTGCGCAATAACAGACGTATCAACCGAAATCGTTGAGCCTGTAATATCAATGCCGGTTCCCTCGACATAAATACGTCCTTGTGAACCCATATCAACGGCTTTTGTGCCGTCATAGAACTTCATTGTGTGATTTGCCGTGTCATACCAAAATTGACTTTCTTCAACATCATTTGGTGTTGTAGCCAAATTTTGAGCCTTCACGTTTTGTATTTCGTTTTTGTTATAATCTCTGTTTACTAAAATTTTTCTTTCTGCCATTTGTTTACTCCTTAATTAAGATAAGCTTTACCAGTTGTTGCACCGTTCATACGAACAGTAACGTTGTTTTCATCAATATATTCCACAGCAGCTTCAAACTGCGTTCCGGCACTGTCCACCAATGACACGGACGGATATTTACCTAAGTTGTGCTCAATTTCCCAAACATCAGAGGCAATACCCTGTTCAAATACAAAGGTTTCCGAACAAACCTCCGCCTTATGGGCCGCTGTTTCCGCCCTCACAACAAGAGGAGTTAGTTCCGCTTTTCCGCTCTTGATATAGTTGACAGCTCTTTGACAATCCATCCTTGCTGCCTTGCCAATCACGACATCAATCTTTGTTTTCGGTTCAATATTTGCACTGATACCGCTTTTTGAACCGACATCAACTTGAAAATTGACACTTTGACTATCTACTTTCATTTCGTCACCTGCTCTGTTATTCTCAATGTCGCAATTTGGTTCGGATTTGACGGAAAAATTGTATGAACAGATCCATCTGCAAATGTTAATTCAATATCAGTCACATAATCCCCAACATCGATGTTTGTTTCATCAGGGGTAAGTAAAATCGCCATCTTGCCATCTAAAACATCAACTTGTGTACCGGACTTAGAAAACTTCAAATTACCCGCCTCATCTCTGACTTGCATAAGAACAGAAGCGCCCGTTAAATCAACGGGCTTGCAATCTTCTTTCAAACTGATGTTAATGGCAAAACTATCACCTTGCCTAACCATAATCACGTTATTTTGTATTAAACCACTCATAATCTAACTCTCCTCTAAAGCCTTAATAAACCAATTAACGGCCTGATTGACGGGCGTCACATGTTCCGATGCCCCATAAATTTGGCTTTGCCCCGTTGTATTCAGTTGAACAGAGCTTCTAACATATCCGCCGGGCTCACTGCCTGTGTCACCGCCGCCGTCAGGATTGCCGTTACCACTTCTTCCGACCCAATATGTATCTGAGGAAGAAAAAACTTGGGGCAAACCTTCGCTCTGCGTCGTATAAACGTCCGAGGCGGAATCTCCGCCCAGACCTCTCAAAAATTTTCCCCTGTAATCGGGCACATTAAATGTCGCAACACCGTCACCCGCACCGAAATGCGTCCCGATTAAAGCAAATAAATCAGAATATGTCGTTCGTGACACGGCTTGCCCGTTGCATAACAGCCAATTTCCGTGATTTGCCACCTGAAGCGAAGCTTTAATATCGCCTATATAAGACAAATCGTTGATGGCGTCGATCAAGCCCGTTTCAAGCAGATTTTTGACATTATCCATCTGACTTTTCGTCACGGCATCACTTCCGGCACTGGCTTCAGCCAAATTTTTAATTTGGTTTCCTCCCATTTTCAAATTACCCGAAAGCGCCACACGCCCGTCACGCAAAAAACACTCATTCAATCCTTGTGAAAAATTATTGTCTTCCTCATCATGCCTGTCCGATAAAATCCCGATATCGTTCAATCTGTCCTGTTCCCAATTATGAACACGCAAAAAATTTCCTTCACTGTCAAAAGCCATTTTTACCTCCCTATTTTGCTCCGCTATACGCTTTCGCCGCACTGTCCATGGCCTTGGTGATAAGCTTGATTTTGTTTTCAAGCGATTGTGCCTGAGCCTTTGACTTTGCCTCGGCTAAATTATTGCCGGCCGTATATTTTTCATTTGCAACATCATAACCGCTCAAAGTCCCCTCCAAAGCCGAAATCAGCTGATTGATATAATCCTGTTGTGCAGAATTTGAAAACTGCGCCGCCGCTATCTGATTGTTTAATCGTGTTGTCAAAGCATTTTGCCCTTCTTCCAAGGCCTTATAAGCCGCATCATTGATGGCCGCATTTTGACTTGCCTCTAAGCTTGACATTGACCTGCGATAAGCTTCACTGTCAACACCCAAACCTTGGTTTAAAAGCCTTGTATGCAAAGCATCTTTTTGCGCCTCATATGATGGCAAAATCGAACGCACCGCATTGTCAAAGCTTGTTTGCTGCATCTGACTTAAAGCCTCATCTGAAGCGTCAACGTTAAAAACATAACCACCCATGTCATTAAGGTTTTGAGAAGCCCTTGCCGCCCATGAACTTAAATTATCATAAACACTGTCCGCATTTTTTGTGTTATAGTTGTTCAAATAATTAATGTATTCGTTTGTCGGCCCTGCATCATAATTGACCTTCAAACCGTCACTTGCTTTGCCAAAAGCACTTGTGACAACATTTAAGCTTTTACTCATTAAAATTTACCTCCGTTAATATTGTTTTTTTTCAAATAAAGACACTCATCTTTGAGCATCGAATAAATCAAAGCGTTGTGTCCGTTGTCTTCAAAGGCGCGCAACACTCCTTCTTTTTGAAAACCCAATCCCTCGACAAGACGCCTGCTTTTTGTGTTGCAAGCATCAACACGCACACTGACGCGCCGACACTTAAAAAAATCAAACGCGACCTTAAAAATCGCGTTCAAAATTCTTTTGTTGCACCAACGCTTATCGTTTGAAAAAATTGTCAGCCATACGTCCCTGCCCTCTCTTAAAGAACTGTATATAATCCCCGCAATCACCTTGTCTTCAATCTTCACCCCGAGCGTCACACAGCCGCAAAATTCTTCTTTTTTTGCCCCGAGCCCTTTTAATACAAAATCAAACACCGCACCGGTATTGTCAAAAAAGATTACCGCCCTGTCAGCTGATTTTGACGTTATCATTTGCTTTTATCCTTTTCAGTTCCTCTTCCAAACGCTTGATTTTATCAATATACATTTTCTCTTTTTTAACAAATGTACTGATATCGCGATTATCTTTTGCAAAGTTCAAAAACGTGATTGCAAGCTGCTTTTCTTTTTCAAGTTCCAATGATTTAGCCTTTTCCCATTCAAGCTTTGCCAAAGCCTCAATCGTAAAAATACCATGAAAACGACAACTTTCGATTTGCTCCAAACTCAAAACAGCAAACTGATTTAAGGGCGTACCTTTTTCAAGCTCTTTTTTTTCATTTTTATAGCGCTGATATTCTTTTTCAAAACGCCTGATATGATCGGCACCGGCCGGCTGATCAAAAACATCACGCTCATCACGAATTTTGATTTCGATATAAAGCTTGCTTTCAAAAACGGGCAT
>CADAAN010000049.1 GCA_902785935.1 uncultured Pseudomonadota bacterium | reverse complement strand
CGTGCCCATTGTCGGTACACCGACAACATTTCGCATCAAAACAACAACCAAAATCCCTAAAGGAAAAACCATCAGCCATTTTAAGGTATTTTGTGCCCAAAGCGGCAAGGAATAGACCGACATCATAAAAAATTTATTCGTTTTTGAAACTTTGGAACGATGTTCGGCCATTTCTAAAGAAGAAGTCACTGATTTTAAAACAGAAAAACGAATGGTTGAATGCGTGCCACCTTCGACATCAAGCAAAGAAACATTACCTCTTTGAAAAACCATAAAGTCTTTTGGCAAGCCCTCTGATGCCGTATGTAAATCATACACCCGCCATTTTGTCCCATCATAAGCTTCAAGCATCAAATCGGCAGGAACGGCTTTTTTCCCTTCGACAAGGCGAACCCCTCGCATCAATCTTGCCGGTATATTTTTTAGGGCCAAAAGGTTAACAATCAAATCCGCCCGCGTGCGCAGATTGGCTTTCAAAGGCAAAAGCAATTCGATATTTTCATTTAACGGTGTTTGATTAAAAAGTGCAATAATTTGTTGCACATCATTGCCTTCCATTTCAAGTGAAGCATCAAAAATCTGTTCAATCGTTTGCATCTCCTGCTCATCATAAATCGGTTTATCGACATCAACTTTTTCTGTTTTACGAACTTTGCCGCGTGAATCTTCATTATCATAAGCCATCAAGCGATAATAAAGATTTTGCTTGCCTTTTTTATGAAGTGCGGAAAGCGTCAGACGCCCTGTTTCATTATCATTTTGGACATCATAGCCTTTGGCTGAAACATCCTCATGCAAAACCTTGAATTTTGAATCCGCATTCGGTGTTGAAAGACCAACACGAACAGGACCGCCCGCCGCATTAAAAGAAATATGTGCATCCACAATCCAGACATCGGTTGTGGCATTGGGCTTAAAACCAAAGCCCCAATATTTGATTTTATACCAAGTTGCATAAATTGCCAACGCAGCCGATAAAAAAAGCATCAAAAACAAGACTTTACGCACGTTAAAAAACTGTTTCATCATCAAAATCCTTTATTTCAGCGTGTATGAAAGCGAGGTGTCAACAATATACCTGCCGGAAAGAAGACTGCGCCCGATAAGCCCCTGATAATCAAAATCAGCACGCTCCGCAAGCGTAAATTCCGTCTTTATCTTTTGGCCGCCGATTTTGATATCAAGCATCACTTTAACGCGATGTTCTTCTTGTTCGATACGTTTGATTTTGACTTTTTTAATAATCGGTTTTTCAAAATGATAGCTTTCATTTGAACGATTATTAACAACATCAAAGGACACCCATTCTTCACCATCACGCTCAAAACGTCTTAAGTTTTGCACGTCGATTGAAGACGTTGTCGCTCCCGTATCAATGCGGGCATAAAATGCGGATTTCATCGGCAAAATATAAAACGGTTCAATCGCACCGATGATGTTTGTCGGTCTGACAATTTCCACCTTCGGCGTTTTTTGCGATTGAGGTACAATCGCAGGCAGAACCTGTTGTTTTGTCTGTGTTGAACAAGCACTTGTCATCCATATAAATCCCAAAACGGCAACAATTTTTTTCATGATTATTTTAAACCTTATTTCAAACTTATCTTCAGGTTTACAACATTTTATTTAAAAGAAAAAGAAAATCATTTAAATAAACAACAAAAATTTATCAGATGTACAAAAAACGCTTAGAAACAATATTCCAAGCGTTTTTTCTTTTGAACTGAACGGGGTCATAAGGTCTCCCGAAATCGAGAAACGGAAAGCCGAGCTCTCGCATGAGCTGTCTTCTCTTAATTTCTTTTTCCATAATGATAGTGATTAAAATAAAACAGATTCTTAAAATATTGATGGTCTGATTATTAGACAAATTTAAAAGAATGTCATGATATTTAAAAAAAAGAGTGCTTTTTAAACACTCTTTGAGAAGGCTTTGTCTTCAAAAACAAGATACGTACAACCCGTTGCATATTCACCTATTTACTCATCATCTGGTGTATCGGGTGCTACCCATATAGATACCATGGTTCTTCTTCCGTTTTCATCATAGGTTGTATAATATGCTGAAAAAAGTAATCTTTTTATCCGCCGATAGCGCCGACCAGAGAAATCGATGAAATCGTATCGCCCATACCCACCAATGTTAAGGGGTTTTCAATCAAAATTGTCGGGGTGACAATCAAGTCCCACAAGCGATAATGCCCAATACCCGAAAGCGCTAAATCCGGCTGACCGAGCGCCAGTGAAAGACTTTCAAGCTCAATCAACCCGACGTCCGAAACATCATATGTCACATTTTTGATATTTTCTTCATCCGTCGCACCGCTTTTGGCTTTTGCGCCGGCAACGACAGATGCCACAAGCATACCCTTCAAATTTTGTTCAAGCGAAAGCCTAAAATCCTTATCCTGCAAAGTCATATAAAGTCCGAACATATGCAGCTGAACACGTTTAACACCCGTTTCTTCTTTGATTTTTGACATACCTTTAAGCAAATTTTCTGCCGTTGTCTGGCTATGAGTGCGTTTGGCAAGCGCCTTTTGATCAATCACCTCCAAAACATCTATTGTTTCGCGTTCATTAATCCCGATAGAATCAACAAGCGGTACCAGCTTTTTGATGATTTCACGCCGCACTGTCAAGTCTTGCGTTGAGGCAATTTCAAGATGAAACAATGTATTTGGTGCACTTTCTTTCCACGCTTTAAGATGTTCACGCGCCTTTTCAATCAGGGCAATACCGTCATTTTTTTCTTGCAGAGCATGAAAACCTGACAACACAACCAAATCCAGTTTTTCACTTTTCATGGCTTGCATAAAATTTTCATCCAAAACAAGTTTTAAGTTCAGCGGATCATAAGTCGCGATAAAACGGTTGGCTCTCGGGCATTTAAAAGTCTGTCCTTCAAGCACAATCACATCGCCTCTTTTAAATTCAATGATAAAATGGATCAAGGGCAAATCTTTTTTTCGATCAATCAAATAAGCAGGTCTTGCTTTTCCGTCTTCATCAAAAGAAAATAAATTGTCATTTTTAACAAATTGATCTGCCTGAAGTTTTGGTAAAGAATTGGTATGTGCAAAAACTTTTTGAATCCCGACAGATGATAAGACATTGGCTATAATGCCTCCCTGCCCGCCGATTTGAAGCTTATCATAACCGATATGCTTTTGAATCCATGTATAAACATCTTCATTTTCGCAAATCCATTCTTCGGCAATACCTTGTGAAAACGAACGAAACACACCTTTAAGCACATCTTTTTGATCAAAAATTTGCTTACGTTCAATATTTTGCAACTCGTCAAGCGTTAGTCCCGTCTCTTCAATCAAAAACTGAAGTTTTTCTCCGCTCAAATGGCATACCGCGTCAATATTAGCATTAAAACCCGTCGCAACCGCGCCGATTTTTTTGATTTTTTTCAAATTTTCAGGAACAATCTGATATTTTTCTTCCCATAGTTTTTTAAAAAGAGGCATATCCATATTATTTTTTCCTTTGACTACTTTTTTTATTTGAGACACAAAGCATCCATTCAAACGTATTAAAAGAATGGCATTCATCACAAAATGCGTGCCATTTGTTTTTTGTTTTGCCGCAATGTGAACAAACCCACAAACATTCATCATCTGCACTTAAAACGCGCTTTTCCCAGCTTAAAGCCGCATCTTTATTATGTTTGACTTTTTTTTCAAACTGACAAATCAGCTTTGCAATTTTTTTTGTAGCCGGATTTTTTATCAAAAACAGCTCAAGTTCTGCCTTAGCTTTATCATAAAGGCCGGCCTTCATATCAAGATCTGCCTTGATAAAGTGATTGATTGATGTCTGTTTGACATTTAAAAGCGAAAAAGATTCCATACGCTGCGCCAGTTCGCAAGGAGAATCTTTTGGATAAAGCGCCAGATATTTTTGCGCGACGTCTGTTGTCGGATTTTGACGCCATACGTTTTTCAAAACTTTTTCAGCTGCACGTTTTTTATCATTTGCCGCATAAAAATCCGCAAGCTCAAGCGCCGCAGGTACAAAAGTCGGACAAAGCTCAACAGCATGCAACAAATCAGCCGAATACAAAAGTTGATTGCCGTTTTTTTTCTCTTTCAAGGCAATTTCATAAAGCGCTATGGCCTTAAAGGTATCATATTTTTCTTTTGAAATCATTTTTTTGCTTTTGCCGGTTTCTAAAACTTCAAGCGCACCCTTATAATCACCCGACGATGCGCGCAGATAAAATGTATTTTCAATCACCCAATAAAGGTCTTTTCTGATTTCATAGGCTTTGTTTGCAGATTCTAAAGCTTTTTGATAGTGTTTTTGACTTTGCTCAGATTCAATAAGCGATTTCAATCCAACCAAAGAGACATCTTTGTTCTCAAGCAATTTTTCAGAAAGTTTTTCAAGCTCATCAAATTTTTTTTCGCCTTTCAGAATCTTTGTCCTTAAAACATCAATGATAACATGTGAGCCGATTTTATCTTCAAGATTTTTCAAATACTTTCGAGCGGATTTCATATCCCCCTCGGTGGTTGAAGTCATCGTTTTTAAGAGCAAAAAAAGTGCCTCATGATCTGCTTTATTTTCAGGCTCTTGCATAATACTTTTTTCAACCTTTTTCATCCAAAAATCACAGCAAGCACCGCAAACAAGCAAAACCGCAAGAAACACCAAAAAAAGCACACCGAAAAATTGCCATAAATGCAAATCGGCATGCAATGAGCCAAGCACGATATCAACATTTGCCCTTGTATCAAAAACAAAAAGGACAAACATCACAGCAAGAGTTGCCAAAGCATAAATACCGACAAATTTTTTCATTACTGTACTTTTTCCTTCAATTCGGTTGACTTCATCATCGAAAGCGTCAATGCTCTGATTTTATTTAATTGTTCGATAAAATTCTTTTCGGCACGCGTTTCTTCAATCCATATTTCAAAGGCTTCCGTCTGATATTTCGGCTCGGCATTCATTTTGACGATTGCGCTTTCAAACTCACCTTTTTGAACAAGAGCAAAAATATCATCTTTCATGTTTTCCGCAACAATTTCTTCAGCACTTTTCTGCCGTTTTTTAATAACGACAAGTGCGCGCAATTTACTGATGATTCTATCTGTTATACTTTCCGGCTCGCTTTTTTGAACGTCATTATTTTGCATTTGAGGTTGAGGCGCGGCAAATGCGCTTTGATAAAGCGTATTAAATCGTTCAATCAATTGGTCTTTATTCATCAACCCCTTGATGGCATAAGAGGCAATTTGATCCGCACTTTGCTCAAAACGCGTACCTTCGCTCAAATTTTGCAAAACGGAAGCCTCATAAATAAACGGATGCCCTGTTTTGGCGGCATTTTCCGTCAATGCGGCCGCAGTTAAAATCAAAGCGCCCTGCGATGTTGTTTTAGATAAATCGGCGATATCCGATTCAACCCTGTCTAATCTTTCCACAATACCGAACAGTGCGTTTGCACTCGCTTTGGCATTTAAAAGTTCTTCATTGACTTTTTGCAAGCGATCGATTTTTTGATTTAAAGCTGCTAAGTCCTTGAGTGAGATATTGCCTTGTTCAAGGTTTTCCAATTTGTTTTCAAGCGTTGCGATTTTTTCTTCCAAAAAAGCAATTTCAGGATTTTTTTCATACTTTTTAACCTCAAAAAATTCTCCCTTGCGGCTCAAGGCATAAAATCCCCCTGCCGCGCACAACAAAAAGACACCAAGTGCGACATAACCCGTCTTTATATTTTGATTTTTATTTTTCTCACTCATTTTTTAAGTCCTTTAAATGATATAATTCTTGGCAATTTGATTTTTATAGTTTATAAGATAAAAAATAAAAAACAACAAAATATATCGGATTTATACAAAAAATGATTGTTTTAGGTATTGAAAGCAGTTGCGACGAAACGGCCGCCGCACTTGTCAACGACAAGCGCGAAATATTGGGGCAAGCTTTGCTCAGCCAAGAAGAACACCACGCATTCGGCGGTGTTATTCCTGAAGTTGCGGCGCGCGCGCATTTAGAACATATTGATGAAATTATTCAATCTGCCCTGCAAGATGCAGGCCTCGGGTTTGATGACATTGATGCCATTGCCGCCGCCTCGGGCCCCGGTTTAATCGGCGGAGTTGTGGTCGGTGTGATGGCGGCAAAAGCCCTTTCTTTGGCTTTGAACAAGCCCTTTATCGCCGTTAATCATCTGGAAGGACATGCCCTGACGGTGCGCTTATCCTCTGATGTTCAATTCCCATATTTGTTGTTGCTGACCTCTGGCGGGCATTGTCAGGTTCTTATTGTGAAAGGTGTCGGGCAATATGAACGGTTGGGAGGAACCATTGATGATTCGGCCGGCGAAGCCTTTGATAAGGTTGCCAAAATGTTGGATATTGGATATCCCGGGGGACCGAATCTGGAAAAACGGGCAGCCTTAGGTGACCCTAAAAAATACGATTTTCCTGTGCCGATGAAGGGGCGAAAAGACTGTGATTTTTCTTTTTCGGGCTTAAAAACGGCGGTGCGTGTGGCTATTGAAAAAAAAGGTAATCTCTCCGAACAGGATAAAAATGATATGTGTGCTGCATTTCAATATTCTGTCGTATCCGAAATGCAAGATCGCCTAAAACATGCCATTTCTGTCTTTAAAGAAAAATACCCCGATGCCAAGGATATGGTTGTTGCAGGCGGTGTGGCGGCCAATAAATCCGTGCGCAAAATGATAGAGGATTTGGCTCAAAAAAACGGTTTGATTTTTTCGGCGCCACCCATTGGGCTTTGCACGGATAATGGCGTCATGATTGCTTGGGCAGGATTAGAACGCTTTCGTTTAGGACATAAAGACAATTTTGATTTTCGGGCGCGTCCCCGTTGGCCACTAGATACATTATAACAGAGGAGAACAAGATGAAATCCCAATATACCGGTATTCAGCGCATTTTAAAAGCATTTACTTATTCCAGGGATGGTTTTGCGGCCACCTTTCGGTCCGAAGCCGCATTTCGTCAGGATGTTTTGTTTTGCCTTGTGATGGGGTGCACTTTATTCTTTTTGCCGGCACGGGGAGTAGAGTTGGCTTTCCTGATTTTTTCCTTGATATTGATTTTATTGATGGAATTGATAAATACAGCGATAGAAGCCGTTGTGGACAGGGTAGGGGAAGATTATCATCCCTTGTCCAAAAAAGCAAAAGATATCGGCAGTTTGCTTGTTCTCATTTCTTTTATTCATTGGGCAATTGCCTGGGGTGTAATTTTAATTCCGAAAGTGTGGGGATAAATCGCTTGACAGGGGGATAAAAATTCCTTATATTCGTAGGGAACCATTCAGAAAGGAGCATAAAATGGAAATTATTAATGATACGAATTTTGAAGCCGAAGTCTTACAGTCGGATAAGCCGGTTTTAGTGGACTTTTTTGCGACATGGTGTGGTCCCTGTCGTCAGATGTTGCCAATTGTGACGGAACTTTCCGAAGAATTAGCCGGCCAAGTTAAAATTTTTAAGATGGATGTGGATGAAGCTCCTCGGACTCCTGAAAAATACAATATTGCCAGTATCCCGACATTAATTTTATTTAAAGGTGGAAAGGATGTTGCAACGCATACCGGTGCTTTACCGAAAGCAGAACTTAAAAACTGGATTTTAGGAAATATTTAAA
>CADAAN010000048.1 GCA_902785935.1 uncultured Pseudomonadota bacterium | reverse complement strand
GGAAGAAGGCGGCCGTCATACACCGTTTTTCTCAAACTATCGTCCTCAGTTCTATTTCAGAACGACAGATGTGACGGGCTCAATCGAATTGCCTGAAGGCACAGAGATGGTTATGCCCGGAGATAACATCACAATGACAGCAAAGCTTATTCACCCGATTGCAATGAACGAAGGACTTCGTTTTGCTATCCGTGAGGGTGGGCATACTGTCGGTGCAGGTGTTGTTTCTAAGATTTTGAAATAAAACCTAAACCGTCATCCCTCGATTGCTTGAGCAGTCGTCAAGGGATCTACAAATTACAAAAGAACCCTGATGAAAATCAGGGTTCTTTTTTATAATTGCCATGCCTGCAAAGGCAAAGCCTTTGTGTTAGGCATCTCGTCCTTATTTATATCTTATCTTAAACGTATTTCCGGTCGGTTTTGAAACTTTCTCCGCTTCTTCAAGTGTGTAAATACGCTTATTTTTATAACCGATGATATTACCAGCAGAATCTTTAATTGTATAGCTCCCATCGTGATTTTGTTCTATTGTGTTTGTGCTTTTAGATTGCACTTGAGCCATATTATAGGTGCCTTTTTCATAACCAGCAGCTGTCATATTTGCTTCGCATTTTTCTATATCACCCAAACAATGAATTTTCGTTGGAGTATTACTTAAAATAGAATGATTATATTCGATTTCTAATGTACCTATAGTTTCTACATAGGTATAACCATCTCCTGTCCTCTCTAAAGCTTCAGAAGGTGTTTTGGGACAAACATGATCAAAATCATCGCACTCCCAAGTATAAGATTCTGGATGTGACTGAAGATATTCCTTAAGTGCACGTCCAAATTCACTTTCGCTATTATAATCATTGCTTCCATCAAGTACGTAATCCTCTTGGACTACTACTGAATATCGAGACACAACAGGAACATTTTCACCTATTGTAAGATTCTCAACAGTTGGTGGAACAACAAAAGACTCATTATAACCTACTGTATCTGGAAGCGTTAAATTTTTCAAAGATGGTATATTTATTGATGACAGGTCAGAAAAATTCCCTTCAAATTTGAAAGATTCAATATTATCAAAAACATTTATATCTGTCGAAGATGCTTCCGCATTGTCCTCCACAGCAACCCTAAAGCCATGAATGGACAAACTTTCTCCTGCTTCTTTAGGACCATAAACGGTCATCTCTTTTCCATCATCAGAAACACTGATATATATATCAGATGTATTTACACCACAAGATTGCACACAACCGTCATAGAAAAAACTGTAGTGATCTCCTCCCCAATCATCCGAATAATCATTTTCACCAAACTTTTCTATTATTCTTTGATTTGCAAATTCTTCCAACGTCATACAATTTTCTGCGCCATAACAATTTTGATAAAAAGTTTTAGCATATACATTAAAACTTAACATTAAGCTTAACATCAAAACTACTTTTTTCATACTGAAATCTCCTAAAATTTTCACCTTCTTCAAATTTATTAAAAAAACCACTTCAGAAAAAAACCAAAGTGGGAGCCGTAAAACTGTCTTGGACAGACTCTGTTATTCGTCACATGATGTGCTTATCTCCAGAACTCCCTATAAAGGAGTCAATCCAAGAAGGCGTTTTACGAACACCGCAACCATTTTGGTTACATTTTGATTGTGCCACGATTAAAACAAAAAGTCAAACACTTTTTAGGCAACCCATTGTTTTTTTCAAAAATATTATTTATTTATCAATAAATTTGTGCTAAAAATCAAAAAAATAATAAACTTTTAAGGAAAAAAATAAAATGTCCAAAATTGCAATTATTGGTGCAAGCCAAAATTTAGGCCGTGAAATCTTAAGTATTTTAAGCGAAAATGATATTTCATCTCAAGATGTTTTTGCCCTTGAGCCTAAAAGTCCGCTCGGCACAATGGTTTCTTATGGTGAAGATGATGATATTGATGTCTTCAATTTAGACGATTTTGATTTTTCAAAAGCGGATATCGCCATTTTTGCCTCAACGGCTGAAATAACAAAGCGTTATTTGCCCAAAGCCGTCGCAAAAAATATCAAAATTATCGATTGTTCAGGCGCTTCAAATACAAATACAGATATTCCGATGATTGTTGCCGGCTTAAATGATGCCGCGATCAAAAATGCCAAAAGCAACATGGTTTCTATCCCATCATCTGTCGTCACGCAAATCTTAAAACCTCTTGCGAAGGTCAATGAAAAATATACGCTGAAACGTATTGTATTGAGTGCTTATTTATCAACCTCATTTTTAGGCAAAGATGGCATGGATGAGCTGTTCAATCAAACACGCAAAATCTATATGAATGCGCCACTTGTCGATGATGAGGCTGTTTTTAAAAAACAAATCGCTTTCAATGTGTTGCCTCAAGTCGGTGAATTTATTGGTGAAGAAACGGATGCTGAATGGCGCGTCAATGCCGAAATCAAAAAGGTTTTGAATGGGAATATGAAGGTACACGCCAACCTTGCTTTTGTGCCTGCTTTTATCGGTGCCGGCGTTTTTGCCAATATCGAAACGGCGCGCGAATTTGATTTTGATGACGTTAAAAATCTTATCTCGAATCAAAGCGGTGTGACTGTATTTGATAAACAAGTTGATGGTGGTTATGTCAGCTTAAACGATATTCAAGGTGAGGATAATATTTTTATTTCAAGATTACGCTCTGATTTATCTGCCGAAAATGCATTCAGTTTTTGGTCTGTAGCTGACAACCTTCGTGCCGATAGTGCCCGCAATGCTTTTGACGTTATGAAGTTGTTTTTGAAATAACAGGAGCCGAATATGAATCGTTTTTTTAAGTTTGCATTGATTTCAACACTTTGTTTTGGCTTTACTTTCAGCCTAAATGCGGCGGATTTATCCCGAAAGGTGGAGTTTAAGAAAATTTCGGCGCAATTGACTTTAATTGAAACAAACTTAAAAAACGATAAAATCGCCGTCGAAAATATTGATGAACAAGCAACAGAACTTTATAACCTTTCAAATGAGCTTGCTGATACAAAACGTTTTAACGAGCGTGAAGCTAAACTTGTGCAAAAACAGCTTGATGCCATGGGTGAGCTTCAGGAAGGACACACAGAATTAAAAGAGCTGAAAAACAAGCGCGAGGAACTTGTAAATGAGCTTTCACTTTTAAAAAGTCGCATTGCCGAAACAGATATGTTGCAGGTCAAAATCGATGATTTAAATATGCAAATATTGAATTTTAAGAGTCAAAAGGTCATCGGAAATTTGGTTGATAAGCAAGAAATTATCTTTTTGCCGCAAACATTTTTTGCAAGTTTCAAATCATTGGCTGTTTTCTGTCTTGATATTGTCCGCTCACCTGTGCATTGGTATCAAAGACTTGATGATAATGCAAGGACATATGTGTTGACTTATTTTGTGCCGGTTATTTTTATCCTGATTGCGGCGATTTGGCTTGGGCTTATCTTAAAACGCTTTATCTTAAAAAATTGGGGCTATAAAGAAAATGTTGAAGCTCCGAATACGATTCAAAAAACGATTGCCGCTGTTGCCAATTCCGTTGCTTATGGTTTGGTTCCGGCCTTTATCGTATCAGGCTTTTTGGGTTGGATGATCGGTTCAAAAATTTTTTCTGTCGGATTGTTTGGTCAAATTTTACAAAAAGCTCTAATATGGACGCTTTATATCATCGTTTTCAGAGCAGTGACACATGCTGTTTTTGCTCCTTCAGTTGAAAAGTGGCGCCCAATCAGGCTTTCAAACAAAAAAGCGTCCAAAATTGCGCGTGCACTTAATTTTAGCATTTTTTTAATTGCCGTACCGACCGTCATGACGCATATTGCCATTGAGGCAACGTATGAGCCTATTCTAATCAATTTGCTGAGTATATTTTGTGCCATTTCCAAAGCGCTTTGCATTATGCTTGTGACAGCAAAGGTTTTTGCTCCCGAAGAAGAATCTTCTGATGATTGGCGCGCCGTATCCTTTAGAATCAATGTATTAACCGCTGTTGCTGCAATTGCAATTGTGTGCGTCGGGTTATTCGGATATCCTAATTTATCTGCATACATCTTAAACAGATATATATTTTCTGCCGGATTATTTGTTCTGTTTTTGATGGTCAAGAACTTTATTGCCGGTTTGATCACACGCGTTTTTGTTCTCGGTCTTTGGGGAAAGACCTTTAAGGCCAGACGATCATTGCTGATAAAAGTCAACTTTGTTTTAAGTGTATTTGTTATTCCCCTGCTTGCATTTGTATTTTTATTTTTACTGCTGAATTTATGGGGTTTTTCAAGCGACTTTTTGTGGCATATTGTTAAAAAGATTTTGTTCGGCTTCAGCATCGGCGGCATCAAAATTTCGGTTATGTCGATTTTGCTCGGTATTTTGGCTTTTATGATTTCATATGCGCTTGTTAAAATCTTTCGTCACCATCTGATGCAAAATGCTTTTACACATTTAGAGGTTGATGAGGGTATCAGGCACTCGCTGGATTCATTTATTAA
This sequence comes from uncultured Pseudomonadota bacterium, assembly GCA_902785935.1. Taxonomy (GTDB): domain Bacteria; phylum Pseudomonadota; class Alphaproteobacteria; order RF32; family CAG-239; genus UBA1254. Next base: position 3,382 of record CADAAN010000048.1, on the reverse strand, counting down.
TTTTATCGGCATCGTACTGTCTATTTTGCTGGCAATTGTTGTGATGGGTGCGGATTTAACCAATTTAACCGTGATTGCCGGTGCTCTATCGGTCGGTATCGGTTTTGGTTTGCAAAATGTTATCAGCAACTTTGTATCAGGCATCATTATTTTGTTTGAACGTCCCTTTAAGGTCGGCGACTGGGTCAATATCAACGGAGAAGAAGGTAAAATCAAACAAATCAACATTCGCTCAACCGAACTTGAAACATTTAAAAGGACAAGTGTTATTGTGCCGAATGCTACATTGCTTTCAACCTCGGTGATAAACATGACACATGGCGACAACTGGACGCGCGTCAATGTTTCAGTCGGCGTGGCATATGGCAGTGATGTTGAAAAAGTGCGTGATATTTTGATTGAATGCGCTTTAAATAATCCGAAAGTTTTGAAAAATCCGGCACCATATGTGATTTTTTCGGACTTTGGCGAAAGCTCGTTGAATTTTGATTTAAGATGCTATTCAAACAACATTTGGGAAGGTTGGTCCATTCCGAGTGAATTAAGGTTTGCCATTAACAAACGCTTTATTGAAGAAGGTATTGAAATTCCATTTCCTCAAGTCGTTGTGCACAAAGCAAGCGATAATTAATTTTGACTGCGTTGCAAGCTGAAAAACGCGCTTGACTTATGCTTTGATTAATGATAATTTTTAATCAAAATTAAGTATTATCAAATTATGAACGAGAGTCAAAAAATTTACAAGACCGTGATGGATATGTATGCTTCCATTGCAGGGATGAGGCGTGTCAGCATCAAGCCGAGTACAAAAATAAGCCCGTACTTTCAAAAAAAACTGGCACAGCAATTATCAAATTTTTATTGTGTTCCCATCAACAATTCTGAAGCGCTGACCACAATCATCGCGTTTGCCGAACACATCAAGCGTTATGATATGTCGGTACGCCTGCCACAAATCGAAGATGAAGTGCGAAGCATCTTAAAAAACTTTTTTCGTATTCGCGTTTTTTCAAAAGATGAACCGATTTTTGCCGGCATCGGTGAACCGCTTTGTCGTGTCTGCCGCAAAGAATTTCAGGAAGAAGTCGCCAAGCGCTTTGACATTAACCTGATGTATATCTTGCGTGCAGAAATCTTTAAACACGATTTTTCTATTGCCGACATTGTTGATTGGATTTGGTTAAACGAGAAAATGCGCCTGTACTGTTAAATCACAGACGCATTTTTTATTGCATATTTATGTGATAATGTTTTTTTAAGGTAAAAGAGGTGACCACGCCGGATCAGAAGCATCCGACGGTGTAACGACCATACGCTCGTTATAGCCCGTTACATCAATGGTATAGAGTTTGACCGGTGCCGTACGACTGCCTGTACTGCGATCTTGTTTGAAATACATCAAAACCCTGCCGTTCGGTGACCACGTCGGTCCCTCAACCAAATAACCGCTTGCAATCACGCGCTCACCCGTGCCGTCGGGGTGCATCACGCCGATATAAAATTCGCCGCCGGCCATTTTTGTAAAAGCGATATAATCGCCTCGCGGTGACCAAACAGGTGTGGCATATCGGCCTTTGCCGAAACTGATTCGCTCGACATTTGACCCGTCGGCATCCATTACATAAAGCTGCTGATTGCCGCCTCTGTCAGAGTTAAAAACAATTTTTGACCCGTCCGGAGAATATGACGGAGAAGTATCAATTGCCGGATGACGCGTGATTTGACGTGTTGATTTTTTGTTTAAGTCCATTTCATAAATTTCAGTATTACCATTTGCGGCAAATGAAAGCAAAACCTTGGAGCTGTCCGGTGAAAAGACAGGGGCAAAAGTCATCCCCGGAAAATTGCCGAGCAATTCCTGTTTGCCCGATTCGATATCCAAAATATAAACTTTCGGCGTCATGCCCGAAAATGAAATATAAGTCACTTTTTGCATATTCGGTGAAAAGCGCGGGGTCAAAGCCATGGCCGCACCGGAGGTCAAAAACTTGTGGTTTTCGCCGTCTTGATCCATAATGGCTAAACGTTTGATACGTCTGGTGGCAGGACCGCTTTCCGAAACATAAACGACACGTGTGTCAAAATAACCTTTATCACCGGTCAAACGCTCATAAATGTCATCTGAAATAATATGTGCGATTCGGCGCCAATTTTCTTTTGTCGTTGTATAAGATTGACCCTGTAACTGTTCACCGGCAAAAGCATCCCAAAGCCGAAATTCGACTTTAAGTTTGCCGTCCTGTGTTTCGGATAAAGCACTTTGCAAAAGGGCTTGTGCTTTAATGGCGCGCCAATCATTAAATTGCGGGCGTTCATCAATCGACGTTAAATCTTCGATATAACTCGATTCATCAATAACGCGAAACAAGCCGCTGCGCTCTAAATCAGCAACGACAACACCGCGGATTTTAGAGGCATAACTGCCTACGCCGAAAAGCTGACCAAATGCGTTTGTATTTGTAATCATTTGTGGTATCGCAATAGGCATCGGCTCGCGCATGGCGCCGTTGATGTCAATTTCAAGTTCTGCCGCGGCAGGCATGGCTGTCAGGCAAAAAAATGCAAAAATGAAATGTTTTATTTTCATGATTTTTCCTTAAAACAAAAAACTTTTTTCGTTATTTTAAGCACATATTCTTAAAATTCAATTAGCAAGAAAAAGATTTTTTATTTTTTCTTGACAAGACAGCAATGATTTCATAGGATAATCTTGCACGGGTTGATAACCCGTGTGAGGTAGACAAACCTCAATAATCCATTCAGCCTGAAAGTCATTAGACTGGAAGGCGGTAAAATAAAGCCTTTCGGCTCAATATGCTGCACTATTTCTATGGATTAATAGTTTGTCTCTTCCAGTCACTTCTCATCAAAGTGGCTTTTTTATTATTTGGTAAAGGAAGGTTATGAAATGCATTTTATTCTTGACAAAGAAACAATGATTTCATAGGATAATCTTGCACGGGTTGATAACCCGTGTGGGGTAGACAAACCTCATCAACATACAAGCCTTGCAGCTGATGGCTGGAAGGCGGTAAAATAAAGCCTTGCGGCTCAATATGCCGCACTATTTGTATGTTAATAGTTTGTCTCTTCCAGTCACTTCTCATCAAAGTGGCTTTTTTTAACGCTAATTTTTAAGGAAGGTCAAATTTATGCAAAAATATCTTTATTTATGTTTGGTTTTAATCCTCGCCGGCTGTCAAAATCCGAGCCCCGAGCCAAAGGAAGAAATCTCTCAAACACCGACGCAATATATTCCGATATATATTCAAGAACCCGTATGTCCCGTATGCTCTGCTTGTTCTGACAGTGCGAAAGTTTTGAATGTCATCGACGGTGACACAATCAAAATTATGTATCACTGCCACGAAGAGTTTGTGCG
>CADAAN010000047.1 GCA_902785935.1 uncultured Pseudomonadota bacterium | reverse complement strand
TAAAGATCAAGCTTAAAAAGAGGTAAAAAATTAAAATCCATTTTTTCATCAGTTTTCTTCCTTATTCTATAAATAAAAAAAATTCCGTTTAAGATTAACCAAACGGAGGAGCTAAACGAACTGTTAGAGCACAGCCTGTTTTATTCGTGCCAAATGCCTTATATCAACAACTCCTCTTCAAAGGAGTATACGCTCTAAATGTGCCGTTTAGACACCGCAACCATTTTGGTCACAACTTCATTTAAGCATATATCAAATTTCTTGTCAAGAAAAAATATTAAAAAAGGTGCCGTATAAATACGACACCTAAAGGAGAGAAACAATGATAAAGAAGATGGAATTTTTTTAATCTTTTTCGTGAGAAATTGTTTTTTCGGGAGAAACGTTGGTATTGACAATTTGCTCTTGCGTAGTTTTTTGAGCAGCCAATCTCACAGTCATCTCGCGCAAATTGGCAAGTGCTTTTCTGCGATTAAATCTGTCATAATTTGTAGCAGAAACATTATTTGTCATGACTTTTCTCCTTCATGAAACTTATTCTGTACTCCTTATAACACATTTTTTTACTCATGTCAACAAAAAATGTAATAAATTTGTCACATTTTTTATTTTGCCAAACAACCTTGCGTTTCCTTGGCATAATGGACATAACAATCATAATATTCATCGAGCTTTTGAGCAACCATTGCATTAACCGTACCTTTCGGATATCTGCCTTTTTTATCGGGCGTACCTGCCTTGATGCCGGTTAAAATCTCAATACCATCATCAACCGTATCAATTGCCCAAATATGGAATTTGCCTTCTTCCACCGCTTTAACAACCTTTTCATCAAGCATCAAATTACCAACATTGGTGCTCGGAATAATCACGCCTTGATCACCGGTCAAGCCACCATGTCTGCACACTTCAAAAAAGCCCTCAATCTTTTCATTAACACCGCCGATAGGTTGAATTTCACCAAATTGATTAATAGAACCTGTCACGGCGATATTTTGCTTTATCGGAAGCTCGGCAATTGCAGAAAGCAAACAATAATATTCTGTTGAAGAGGCACTGTCGCCATCAACCCCGCCGTAAGATTGTTCAAACACAATCGAGGCTGAAAGCGAAAGCGGTTTTCTCTTAGCGAATCGGTTAGACAGCAAGGCTTGCAAAATCAAAACACCCTTTGTATGTATCGGTCCGCTTAAATCAATTTCGCGTTCAATATCCACAAATTCACCATTACCCATCCTGACCTGCGCTGTAATGCGTGATGGTTTACCAAAGCTCAACCGCGACAGATTATAAACGACTAAACCATTGATTTGCCCGATGCGTTTGCCCTTAACATCCATCAAAATCGTGCCCTTATCAATTTGTTCAAGCATCGCTTCATTGATGCGATCGCTACGATAAATTTGAGCCTCAATCGCTTGAACAATGTGATTTTTGCCGATTTGTTTGGCGCCTGTTTTGCTTGCCCAATAATCAGCCTCACGCAACAAATCTCCGATAGAGGCGATGTGCGCGGTCAATTTTTCACTATCATCTGCAAGACGCGAAGCGTATTCAATAACACGCGCAACCGCTTGTTTATTTAAAGAACGAAGCTTCTTTTTCTTTGACAATGAACCGATAAGTTTGGCATACTCAATCTCATTTTCCTGTGTTCGATCCATATCCGTGCCGAAATCAGCCTCAACTTTGAAATAGTCCTTAAAATCCGGATCACGCTCTGATAAAAGTTCATAAAGCTCTTCATCACCCGTTAAAATGACTTTGACGTCAAGCGCTATCGGCTCCGGATCAAGCGAGATGGTCGTAAAAGTCGTATCGTCCGTCGGCGCCTCGATTTTAATTGTTTTAGACGCAAGCGCACGCTTTAACGAATCCCAAGCGTAGGGCTGTAACAAAAGTTTTCTGGCATCAATTAAGATAAATCCGCCGTTGGCTCTATGAAGTGCACCGGCTTTAATCAATGTAAAGTCCGTCAGCAAGGCACCATATTGTTGCAAGCGTTCGACTTTGCCGACAAGATTGCCCTGTGTCGGATGGTCTAAAAGCACAATCGGTGCACCCGAATCGGGTTTATTTTTAACAATGACGTTGACCTTAAACTTAGCAAATTTATCTTCGTCATTTTTATTCATGCGGCTCAAAAGTGCGGTCAACGGATCTTCTTCACCGGCCGGATTATTGCGAGGCGTAGATTCAGGCAAAAATTCTTCAATATTTTCAACGATATATTTGGCCGAGGCCTTCAAAAAGTCTGATGCACCTTTATTTTTTTTGTATTTCTGGCGCAAATTTTCAAAAGGTTCATGCGTGATGTTTTTGATAAATTTTTGGCGCAAATTTTCGATATCCAAACGTTGTTTTTCTTCCCATTTTGAAAGATCTTGTGCTGAATTTTCAATTTCAAGCTGCATCGCATTCAGGTCATTTGTGATTCTGTCTTTGTCTTTTTGGCTCAAAGCCTCAAACGCCTCGGGATTTAAGACCTCACCGTCTTTAACCGGCGCAACCACAAGTCCGACCGGCATTTGCAAAAGTGACACACTTTTGCCCTTGGCTTTTTTTTGCAAAAAGGCGATATAATCATCACGCTTGCCTTTATATTTTTGTTCAATGATGTTCAGTGCCGCCTTATACTCTTCACTTTCCAAGACAGAAGGGATTGATGAGCTTAATTCAAAAATCATATCATCGACTTCTTTGGCAAAAATACTGCCCTCTCCTGCCGCAAATCTCAATGCAATCGGCTTATACGGCTCATCAAAATTATAAACATAAGCATAGTCGTCGGGGGTTTTTCTAAAAGCTGCCTCTTTTTGCAAAATACGTTGAACAAGGCTCATTTTACCCGTACCCTCGGGACCAAAGCAAAACAAATTGTAACCCTTTGATTTGATATTAATACCAAGTTCAACTGCACTGATTGCGCGCGCCTGACCGAGTGAAGATAGGCGTTCTTCAAGTTCTGCGGTAGAGTTAAAATCAAAACGTGACGAATCGCATTTTTTGTAAATTTCATTTGAAGACAATTTTGTGATGGACATCTTTTTTCCTTTGATTTTTTAATTTTTGGTTTATAATAAGGTCACAATAACTAATTTAGTGTAAATTTTTGATGAAATATTTCATTTGTTTTTTCTTTTTAGCGGCGATTTTTGCACTTTTAATGATGGATAAACATCAAAAAAAGCGCAAGAAGGGGGCGCTTATTGACTTTTTAACGGCATTTTTTGAACAAAATGTGCCTCAAAATAAGCCGTTAAGCTTATTTTTAAGCGCAATAATTGATTTGACGGCGGATTTTATTTTGGCGCAATCAGAGCATAATCAAAACAAAATTTTAAAAGATTTATGCGCGGGTAAAACCTCTTTTTTGATTAAAAATATCAAGAAAAACAGGCCTGTTTTTGCAAAAATTCTTCAAAATCTTTTTTTTGGGAAAGCCATCAAAATCAAAAAAAACGAGGCTCAATCAAGAACAGAAAAATTGGTCTTGTGCCTTTTTCTTGAGGCAAATCACCAAAGAGCACTTTTAGAGGCAAATTTACCATCGTTTTTTATCAATAAAAAATATCGCGTTTTAAGACAATTTTTGAAGGCGGATATCTTATTTTTTAAAACCGATATGAAAAAAGCATCACAAAATTTGATGCATTGCCTGCCTTATTTTTATAAAAACGGTTTGATTGATGAGGCCGCGTATGCGCATTTTATGTTGGCGCAAATGTATGTTTTGGCAAAACAATCAGATGCCGGTGAAATCTTATTTCAAAAAGCATTGGACCTGTATTTGAAAAATGAAAATATGTACGGTGTTGCGACGCTTTACTTGAATCAGACATCTTTTTTTGCTGACAATAAGCGTTTTGATGAGGCGCAAAATGCGCTTCATTTACTCAAAAAATGTACCAAAGAAAATCATATCACCGACTTTGATGCGATAATTAAAAAAATCAAAATTTAATTTTTTTTGTTTACTTTATCCTTTTTATTTGTTAAAATAAATCTATGGTGAAAGAAATTTTACCATAGAACCGAGAGGTTCGGGGCTGTCGTAGGCTCTATGTTCAGTGATACCAGAGATGGTATCCGTTTCGGATGCCTTTTTTGGTATTTAAATCCCCGCATAAGGTGGGGAGATTATGGCGTATGTTCAAGGATTTTCCTAAAGGCCATAATAGTCATAACACTGAACATGATTTACGAACTCCCCTGCCGCTCAATTGAGCGGATTTTTTAGTATTAACAACAATGTGGAGAAAAAGTATGAAGAAAATTGTTTTGATTTTGTGTGTGATGTTAAGTTTTAATGCATTGGCAGATGATGAGATAACCATTATAGCTCAAACAAACCCGAATGATGCCTCAACCAAATGCGGTGATAATTGTACTTGGACTTTATACAGTAACGGCAAGCTTGAAATCAAAGGCAGTGGCGATATGTATGAGTGGTATAACCAAGGTTGGAACACGCCTTGGAAGGGTTACGCAGAAAATATAACAAATGTCGTTATTGAAGGTGCAACAAAAGATGAAAACGGAAATGTATTAAATAAAGGTATTACATCAATCGGTTCTGTAGCTTTTGCAAATTTAAATTCTATGAAAAGTATTGAAGTCCCTGATAGTGTCAAATATATCTCTTCTTTGGCATTTTATAATGCTACTGCCCTTGAAAGCATTCATATTCCTCAATCTGTTGAAGAGATTAATTGGGGTACATTTGAGTATGCCTCTTCACTCAAAGACGTTGTTCTTCCAAATTCGCTGAGCTATATACCGGATTATTGTTTTACGAATAATACATCACTTGAAGCACTTTTTATTCCGGAATCGATTACTAGGGTTAATAATCATGCATTTGATAATACATCGGCAACAATTTATTGCACTTCAGCATCATTATGCACCGATAAAGGTGCCGATGAAAGTCAAATTCAAACCTATACAAAAGATAAAATAACAGGTATCTATGAAACTGACGGGCTTTATTTTTTATCGGTTGATGATATGATACGTGCCGGTAAAACAACGGATACTTCGCAAAAATCCGAAATTTCTTGCGGCGACTTAGATTCTTGCAAAGCACAAATTCTAAAGAACAAGGGTTTGTGCTCGGATTTAACGGGCGATTGCAAAGTCTTGATCGACTCAGCGAACAATGGCAGAATGCTCAAAATCGGTTCAAACACATATCAATCTCTTGAGGCACTCTTAAAAGGAAATCGCGATATTCGGCGTATCTACACCCTCGATGAGGCCAACCAAGTCGCGGGCAAGACAAATACTTTTACGATTCGCTATCGATAATTAAAACGCACCATGCAAAAAACAGCCTTGAGGATTTCAACCAAGGCTGTTTTTTAAGTTCTTCGTTTTTTTAATAAAACTTTAGGGCAACGGATGCCGTATCATCTTCACCGCAAGCCTCTTGAGCTGAAAGCATATCATAAGATAAGCCGCTTGACCGACCTTCAAAATCTTCGCCCCAATAGGCTTTTGATACGTCTGCGACACCTGCTTTCGCAGCCGATACACCGATAAAGTTCGCTCCTCCTGCCGACCAATCAGCCACTGCAAGCATTTTGCATACATTGGACGGCAAATTTGTCAGTATCACGACAAAGGCATCTAACGCCGTGCTTTTTTTCAAAGCCTGACTCGGGCGCACAAAAACCTGTCCGCCGTACAGATTGTATAAATCGCCGTCATCGCCGATCATCTCTTCGGGAACAATATTAAACTCAACAGCCGTTTGTTCATCAAGACCGGCGTAATTTTCTTTATCCTGATACGCGGCTTCGGTATTGACAACAATTTGCGCGATTTCATCAATGGTGGCATTGACCTCATTTTTAAACATAGTTTTAATATATCCGGAATACATCCCGACAAACAACGGGTCAATACCGATTAAGTCTTTTGCCGATGTGGCATTTTCAACCATCGGCGCAATTGTTTGCTCTAAATCGCTACGAATATCATCCAAAGCCTGCTGTACATTTTCGTTATAGATATAGGCCAAAACGCTTTCTTCATCGGCTTTATAACCATCGATTAAAAACCCGCTTTGTTCATCGCCCGTGATGTTGTGGTTTGGTTTACCGTCCTGATATGTGATGATATTTGCACTTAAAGCCGCCATCGGATTAAACATCAACACTTCAGGTGAAACACCGGATTTTAAGCTCAGATTGCCCGCCAAAACTTTTTGCCCCTTATTGTTGTAAAGTGTGGCATAAGCACTCTTAAACAGATTTGAAATTTTTGATGTTTCTTCCATCATGTTTTCAAGCACATTTGATGCGGTATCCGTCTTTTGATTATAGCTGTCGGCAAGTGTCGCACGCAATTGTTGCATCAGCTCATGATATGTGGCCCCGAACGTGTCGCCGACATTAAGCCCGAGCGAAAACATCGGTTTTTTTGACAAAGGATACAACGCCTTCAGGTTGATGCCTGATTTTGTGATTTTGACCTGAGAAGACAAATCGTTGTTGATATATGATGAAAAATAGTACGGATCCGAAAAGCCCTTCATCATATTAAAACTGCCCGAAACATCCCATACTTTTTTATCATTAACGATTAAATCCGCATCAAGTGAGGTCAGATTTTCAACAAGCAGTTCAAGAATTTTTGCCGCATGTTGATTTTCCGGCGCATTGACAAGCGTTTTTGAAACACCTTCAACAATCGGCTTTAAGCCCTTGTATGAAAGACTGATACGGCTGTCCGTGTCCTCACTCATTGCGCCTTTTATGATAAGATTATCGCTTGCAAGTTCATAATCGCTGTTGAATAAAATTTCTTGATTATTTTGCGATGTGCTATCATGATATGCTACATGGCATTTTAAGGCAAAATCACGTGTCAGCGCGGGATATTTATAGCCGCCTTCAAAATTGCAACCGTAACTTTCATCTTTCATTTCGGCATTTGTTAATAAAAAGCATTCAAGCAGCGTCCCCAGTTTTGAGCGGGCAAAATCAATGCCGTAATTTGAAAATTGGGCAAGCAAATCATCATCACTGCAAAGATTGTCGGCTTCGAATCGCGTTTGAAAGGTATCGTCGTTAAGCAAAACTTCTATTTTATTTTGCGGCAAAAAAGTGATTTTCGGCTTTTTCATATCTTTAAAAAAAGCATTTTCTTCTAAAGTCACGGGGCCTGAAATAACACCGTTTTGATAATAAAACTTAACGGGCTGTCCTGATATGTATAAAAAGCCTTCACCGTTTTTTATGCCGTTCTTAAAATTATACTGATACGCAAGTGTGCCGTTTTCATGATAAAAAGAAGCAAGTCCGTCAGGCACAAAAAAGCGCCGCGATGTAGAGCTTTTGATTTGTCCGTTGGCATAGCGCGTTATAAGCGGCTGATTGCCGAAATAAAAAATACCGCCGGTTACACAAAAAGCTATTACGATGAGTAAAACGGCCATCCATACATATTTTTTCATCAAAATTCCTCCGTTAAATGATTATTTTTTTTAAATTATAAACACGTTTAGAACCGTTTCAACCTGATTTTGCATTTATGCACTTTTCTGAAAGCGAATTGCCGACATAAAAGAGCGGTTACTTCACGCTTGAAAAAGTTATCCACAATCTTGCTTTTTCTCATTTTTCAAAGGGGTTGAAAAAACAGCGATATAACCCTTTATATCCTTTGATTTTTCGGCATTTTTGTATTGACTTTGAGGTTTTTTATGTTATTGTTTGAATTGTCACCTGATATTCAGGTGGTGGTGTCATACGCACCATTAGGTCAAATCCTCCGTCATAGAGGAGTTTTCGAAATAAGCACTCTCGGTGACGAATAAGAAAGACTGTGACCTAACAGTTTGTATGGCTCCTCCGTTTTGAATATTTTATTCGAAATGGATTTTTTAAAGCTGCTCGGGGCGCATCTTTCTCTATATATTAATTAGATATGAAATACACCCTTTTATTTTTGGTGCGCCTCGACCTGAAAAAACATTTTGCCTGATAATATTTTCGCCAATATCAAGTATATTCACGCCTGAAAAGTTATACACAAGGTTGTTTTTTCTCATTTTTCAAAAGGGTTGAAAAAACAGCGATATAACCCTTTATATGCTTTGATTTTTCGGCATTTTTTTGTATTGACTTTGAGTTTTTTTATGTTATTGTTTGAACTGTCACCTGATATTCAGGTGGTGGTGTTTCCAAAACACTATTAGGTCAAGTCCTCGATTTGAGAGGAGTTGTCGATATAAGCACTCTCGGTGACGAATAAGGCAAACTGTGACCTAACAGTTTTTGGAACTCCTCCGTTTTGAATATTTTATTCGAAATGGATTTTTTTAAAGCTGCTCGGGGCGCATCTTACTCCTTACATTAGATATGAAATACACCCTTTTATTTTTGGTGCGCCTCGACCTGAAAAAACATTTTGCCTGATAATATTTTCGCCAATATCAAGTATATTCACGCCT
>CADAAN010000046.1 GCA_902785935.1 uncultured Pseudomonadota bacterium | reverse complement strand
GGATTTGAAAGCTCTGAATAAGCACAACCCATTTCCATACCTGCGACATAAGCGTCAAAATGCTCGACCAATCTCGGATTTGAACGGTGTGTTTTGGCCAAAGGCGATACGTCGCGCGGCATATCCATCACCAAGATCGGATCAATCAAATTATGCTCAACTTTTTCATCAAATATGGCCTGAACAACTTTACCCCATGAGGTACAATCAGAGGCGTCGACACCAACGGATTTTGCCATTTCTTGGGCTTCCTGCAAGGTGTTTGCTTTCATTAAATCAATGCCGGCATAATCTTGAACAAGTTCTACAATCGAACGACGCTTGAAAGGTTTTGAAAGGTCGATTTCGTGTTCACCGAATTTCACAATCGGCGTCCCGAGCACTTCTGTTGCCACAAATTTGAGTAAATCAGGGATCAAATCTGCCATTGTGTTATAATCAGCATAAGCCTGATAAGCCTCTAAAGCCGTAAATTCAGGGTTATGACTTTTATCAATACCCTCGTTTCTGAAATTTCGACCGATTTCAAATACCCTGTCAAAACCGCCAACAACCAAGCGTTTTAAGTAAAGTTCAGGCGCAATACGCAGATACAAGTCCATATCAAGCGTATTGTGATGCGTAATGAATGGTTTAGCATTTGCACCGCCTAAAATCGGGTGCAAAATCGGCGTTTCAACTTCCAAAAAACCATGTTTTTCAAAATATTTTCTGATGGCGGATGTAATTTGACAACGCTTTTTGAAAATTTCGCGTGCATCATCATTGATGATAAAATCGACATAACGCTGACGATATCTGGCCTCCATATCCGTTAAACCGTGAAATTTTTCGGGAAGCGGCTGAAGTGATTTTGAAATAATATCAAATTTTTCGGCTGCAACGGAAAGTTCACCGCGCGGGGTACGACGGACATAGCCCGTCACACCGATTAAATCACCGACGTCCATGCATTTTAAGATCTCCAAATCCGATTCGGATAAGTGATTTTTGTGGCAAAAAACCTGAATTTTGCCTGTTTGGTCTTTTAAGTCAATAAACATACCGCTGTTGCGTGATGCCATTGCGCGGCCGGCAATCGTCACGCGATCTTCTGTGTCGGCGCCTGTTTCCAAATCTTTGTATTTTTCTTGTAAGTCAGCTGCATAGGCGTTAGGTTCAAACTTATAAGGGTAGGGGTTGTAGCCCTTATCTCTTAGTGTATTTAATTTATTTAATCGCGATTCGCGGTGAATATTTGTTTCATTTGACATTTAAAATTGACCTTCAAAAATTATTTTCAAAACTTAAGGCACTATAACGCGCTGAATTTATTTTTCAAGCACAATTTGAATGTTTGTTATTTTTTGTTGCATATGCATAAATTAAATTGACAAAGTTATATTTTTTGGATATCTCATACCGATAAAATAAAATTATTCTAAAAACCTATGCTTATGAAAAAAATCATTATGATGCTTTTAGCAATGCTGGTTTGCATGATTACATCAGCGCAGATTTCCCTGCAAGATGCGAAATGTCTGTGGACAGAGTACGATTTTATGCATGCAAATAAGGCTCGAGTGTATTCTCGGCTTAAGGCTGAAAAACATCTGGATTTTCGACTTCTCAGTCAACCCAAACGCGAATATATTAGCCTGCTGACACAATGGACACTCAAATCGGCCGATTTGCTTTCAGAACAATTGCTGTTCGAGCATATTCCTGAATATATGAAAAAAAATGCTGATGAATGGTTTCAAAAAATCGTCGAGTTTAAGAAAAATGAAGCTGAAGAGCTTGTTTTTTCTGCTGATGAAGATGCATTTGTTTCAGCTTGGCTTGCTTTGCTTTATGATGGAACGGTGCTTAACAATATATCATCATACATTGAAACCTTTGATGAAGAGTGGTTTTTTTCTCAAAAGAGCTCTATGACCGAAGGTTTTTTTTACAGAGATGATATTTTTAAGCTTTGAACTTTTGAAGCTCTCGGATGTTCTTCCGAGAGCTTTTGGGTTTAAAAACAGGCCCGTATTTTTTTTAACAGCCTTGTGTCAATATCACAATCTCGACATTATTTTTAGCATAAAATCGTCAAAATACAAACAAATTCCTGCTAAAATTGTGTATTTTAACCGATTGTTTATAAACTTGGCTTACAATCTTCGGTTAAGATAAAGTTTTTTTAACAGATAAAGGAAAGTAAAATGGTTTATGTTCATAGAATCAAATTGTTTTTGGCAACAATGATGTTATCAATTGTCTCAAAAGCTGCATTTGCCTCAGAGATTGACCTTAAAGTACCTCTTTTAAACGTCAGGTTTGATATTTTCGGTCAAGTACTTGAGGGTACACAAATTTTAACGCTTGGTTTGATTATATGTGCCATCGGCATATTGTTCGGGATGTTTGAATTTTACCGTATTAAACGATTACCCGCGCATCAATCAATGCTTAAAGTTTCTGAAACAATTTATGCTACCTGTAAAACATATATGCGCCAACAGGCAAAGCTCTTGTTTGTGCTTGAATGCTTTATCGGTGTGTGTATTTTTTATTATTTCTTTTATCTTTGTAATACACCGCTTTTGAAGGTCTTAAATATTTTATTGTGGTCGATTTTGGGTATTTTAGGCTCGTTCAGTGTTGCGTGGTTTGGCATGCGCATTAATACATATGCCAATGCGCGCACATCATTTGTTTCACTTAAAAGCAAAGCTTATGATGTCATGAAATTGCCGCTTCAATCCGGTATGTCTATCGGCGTTGTTTTAATTTCAATCGAGCTTGTGATGATGATTATCATATTGCTCTATGTCCCGAGAGATTATGCGGGAGCTTGTTTTATCGGCTTTGCCATCGGTGAGTCGCTTGGTGCTTCTGCCTTGAGAATTTGCGGTGGTATTTTTACAAAAATTGCCGATATCGGAGCGGATTTGATGAAAATCATGTTCAAAATTGATGAAGACGATGCCAGAAATCCGGGCGTGATAGCCGATTGTACGGGTGATAATGCGGGCGATTCCGTGGGACCAACGGCAGACGGTTTTGAAACATACGGCGTGACCGGTGTTGCTTTAATCAGTTTTATTGTTTTGGGTGTCGGTCAATTTTTTGGTGTGGATGGTGATCTTCATATGATGCGCGATGGGGTCTCTTTGCAAGCGCGCCTGATTACGTGGATTTTTACAATGCGTGTGTTGATGATTTTAACATCGATGATTTCATATGCTTTCAACAGCCTTATATCAAAAGCACGTTTTGCTAAAAAAGAAGCCTTCAATTTTGAAACACCGCTGACGACACTTGTGTGGTTTTCAAGCCTGATCTCGATTGCGATGACATATGCTGTGTCATATGTGATGCTTTCACCCAAGGTTTTTGATGCAGATTTATGGTGGAGATTGTCAACGATTATCAGTTGCGGCACGCTTGCGGCGGCATTGATACCGGAATTTACAAAAATCTTTACATCATCAAAATCAAAACATGTTGAAGAAGTTGTTAATGCAAGTCGTGAAGCAGGTGCATCGCTTAACATTATCTCGGGCATTGTGGCCGGTAATTATTCGGCCTTTTGGCAAGGTCTTGTGATGGTGGCATTGATGGCTGTTGCTTATATGACGGCGCAAACAGGTCTTGATGCCTATATGATTTATCCGACGATTTTTGCATTTGGTTTGGTGGCATTCGGTATGCTCGGTATGGGGCCTGTAACTATCGCTGTTGACAGCTACGGGCCTGTGACGGACAATGCGCAATCTGTTTTTGAACTTTCAAGGATTGAAAAAATCAGAGGCATTAAAAAAGAGATTGAAGCGGATTACGGCTTTAAGCCTGATTTTGAACGCGGAAAGCATCTTTTGGAAGAAAATGATTCTGCCGGCAATACGTTTAAAGCAACGGCAAAACCTGTTTTAATCGGTACGGCCGTTATCGGTGCAACAACGATGATTTTCTCAATCATTTTGTTGCTCAATTTATCACTTAATCTGTTGGATCCGAATGTTTTGTTTGGTCTTATCTTGGGCGGTGCAGTGATTTATTGGTTTTCGGGTGCTTCAATGCAGGCTGTGTCTGCCGGTGCATATCGAGCGGTCAACTATATTAAAAAGCACATCAAATTGAACACCAAAACAGCCGCTTCGGTTGAAGATTCAAAAAATGTCGTGCGTATTTGCACAATTTATGCACAAAAAGGTATGTTCAACATTTTTATTGTGATTTTCTCACTGACAATCGCGTTTGCTTGTTTTAACCCGAATTTGTTTGCAAGTTATTTAATTTCGATCGCCGTATTCGGTTTATTCCAAGCGCTTTATATGGCCAATGCCGGCGGTGCTTGGGATAATGCCAAAAAGGTGGTGGAAGTTGACTTAAACGAAAAAGGTACAGCTTTACATGCCGCATCGGTTGTGGGCGACACAGTCGGTGACCCGTATAAAGACACGTCATCGGTTGCATTAAACCCGATTATCAAATTTACGACATTATTCGGCCTTTTGGCGGTAGAAACGGCAGCCAGTGCGCCGAGAAATGTATCGCTTATTTTGGGTGCCGTGTTCTTTGTTGTCGGACTTGTTTTTGTTTGGCGTTCATTTTATGCCATGCGCATTGAACCGGCCGAAAAAGACTGATAACAAGCTTGATGCTATAAAAAAACTCTGATTAAAAATATCAGAGTTTTTTTTACGCTTAATATATTTTTTAGTTTGACTTTTGGATTTTTTTATGAGAGGATAAAAGTCGGATAAGGAAATGATTTTCTTTATCAAGTGCCCGAAAAGGGTGCGGGGCTTTCGAAGGCTCTTTGCACTAGTGATACCATGAATAGTGTCACTTTTTGATGCTGTTTTTTTTGTATCAATATCCCCGAAAAGTTGGGGAGCTGTTAGCGTATGTACAAGGATTTTCCTAAAGGCTATCAGAGTCATTACTAGTGCATGATTTTCGAACTCCCCGTCGCTCTTAGAGGTGCGACTTTTTTAATAATTTTTGAAAAGGAAATTTAATATGAAAAAAGCATTATTAATAACAGTTTGTGCCACAGCGATGATGATGGCAAACGGTGCAAGGGCAAGGTGTGCGACTGAAGAACAGGCTGCACTCTTTGGATTGGGTGATGAGTCTAAGCCGGTAACTGTTACGGATGAGAACGGGCGGGTGATATACCAAACTTGTTTAAATACCGAGATGGCACCTGTTAAAACGCAGTTTATATACGGCTTAGATGAACATTCAGATCGTATAGAATATGCAATTGAACTTCCTAACGGAAGCTATTATGACGACCTATATGAAGAATATATAGATTTAAATAATATGAACGGTGTAATAGCTTACGATCTAGAAGATGAAAGGATAAAATTTATCCCAAACGGTGTAGATGAAGATGTCTTATCGAACATAAGAGGATCTGCGTATAAATACGTTTATGATGAGAGTGGAAATTTGACAGAAAAGCAGGAAATGCGAATTGGATTTGATGGTGAGGCATTTAAAATTGATATGGGTGATTGGAGTAATCGTTATCCAATTGTTGTAGAAACTTATGAAAACCAAAACGGAAAAATCATAGCTTATGACAATGACGGCAATGAGATAGGTGAATATGCTTCTGTTACAGATATGTTGCAGGGAGTGGCTTTGCCTGAAACGCCGCCCGAGATTAGAGAAACTCTGCCTGACGGAAGTATTAAAGTCACAGATGCCGAAGGAAATGTCCATTTTGAAGGCAAGCGTATCTATACCATCGAAGAGGCTAATACCGTTGCAGGCACAACAAACCATGTCAAAATCAGGTACAGATAAGGATGAGATCCCGAAATAAATGGAGCTCGATAAACTCACTCATCTTCGATTCCTTTCATGACGATGAGGATTGAAGTAGAGATTAACGGGACGACAAAAAAACCTCTGATAATGATATCAGAGGTTTTTTCTTTCTTGCTTATTGTTATCTTCTGTCGCCCATAATGCGCAACAAGCTTAAAAACAGGTTGATAAAGTCCATGTAAAGTGACAAGGCACCTGCCACGGCTTTGCGCAAAATGCTGTCTTCATTGTCGCTGTCATAATAAAAATTGCGAATAGCTTGCGTGTCATAAGCTGTTAAACCGACAAAGACCGCAACCGAAATATATGACAAAACATAATACATCGCAGGACTTTTTAAAAAGATGTTGACAATACTTGCGATAATCACGCCCCAAAGCCCCATCATCATGAACGAGCCCATACTTGTCAAATCGCGTTTTGTGGTATAACCGTAAAGGCTCATTGCACCGAATGTACCTGCCGTGATTAAAAAGACGCGCGTCATTGAAGATGCGGTATAAATCAGCATAATCGGTGCAAGCGAAGCCCCCATTAAGGCTGAAAAGCCCCAAAATACAGCCTGAACTTGTCCTGTTGTGCCGCGTGAAACAACGTGATTGAACAAAAAGACCATCAAAAGCGGCGCCAAAAAGACAACCCAACCCAGTCCGGTCAATCCCGTCTGATTAAAAAACAAATTAAAAAGCGGCGTGTTTAATGTACCCCATGCGGCAAGTGCCGTCACGCATAAACCGCCGGCCATGTAATTGTATACTTTAAGCATAAAAGAACGCAGGCCTTCATCAACACCCTGACGCTCTACGGCGGAAGTATAAGATTTTGTTTGCATCAATTTTCTCCTTATTATAATCCAACTATAAACAAATATAGTTTTTTTTGATGCAAAAATCAATAATGAATCGACGTTTATTCGTAAAAGTGCGTTTTTTTCATTTTTTGCTTGAAGAATCAAAATGATTGGTATAAATTGGCACCAACTTGAAAAAGTTTTTATTGAATTTGGCTTTGACGCACGTCCTTTTCGGACGTGTTTGAAAGGCTGTGTGTTTAACTTATAACTTGCTACAAAGGAGCAATATATACCATGACAAAATGGGTCTATAAATTTGGTAACGGCAGCGCCGAAGGCGATGCTTCAATGCGCAATCTTTTGGGCGGTAAGGGTGCAAACTTGGCTGAAATGAATAAAGTCGGCCTTCCTGTTCCTCCCGGATTTACCGTCACGACAGAAGTTTGCACATATTACTACGCAAACAACAACACTTATCCTCAAGATTTGAAAGATCAAGTCAGAGAGGCCGTAAAATATGTTGAAGGCATTATGG
Organism: uncultured Pseudomonadota bacterium; assembly: GCA_902785935.1. GTDB lineage: Bacteria > Pseudomonadota > Alphaproteobacteria > RF32 > CAG-239 > UBA1254. The sequence continues at coordinate 1,023 of CADAAN010000046.1, read as the reverse complement.
GCAAAAAGTTTGCCGATGCTTCAAATCCGCTTTTGTTTTCCGTGCGTTCAGGCGCCAGAGTTTCAATGCCGGGCATGATGGATACGGTCTTAAACCTCGGCTTGAATGATGAGACGGTTAAAGCTTTGGCAAAAGCATCAGGCTCTGAGAGATTTGCATACGATTCATATCGTCGTTTCCTTCAAATGTTCTCAGATGTTGTTTTGGGTGCTGATTTAGACCTTTATGAAGAAGCTTTGGACAATATGAAAAAATCCAAGGGCTATAAATCAGATACGGATTTGACGGCTGAAGATTTGAAAGAACTCGTCAAAGAATACAAACAAATCGGCGCACAATTGGGCAAAGTTGTCCCGCAAGATCCGTGGGAACAGCTTTGGGCAGGTATTGGTGCCGTGTTCGGTTCTTGGATGTCCGCTCGCGCTATTACATATCGTAAATTAAACAATATTCCGGGTGACTGGGGTACGGCTGTTAACGTTCAGACCATGGTGTTCGGTAACGCCGGTGATGACTGCGCAACAGGTGTTTGCTTCTCTCGTGACCCTGCAACGGGTGAAAACAGATATTATGGTGAATATCTCGTCAACGCACAAGGTGAAGACGTGGTGGCCGGTATCCGCACACCGCAACCGATGGGCTCAATCGGCGACGGCACATCACTGGAAGAAAAATGGCCTCACCTTTACAAAGAGCTTGTTGATGCTCGTAACAATTTGGAAGCACACTATAAAGACATGCAAGATATGGAATTCACCATTGAGCATGGCAAACTTTGGATGCTTCAATGCCGTAATGGTAAGAGAACCGCTCAAGCTGCCGTTCGTATGGCTGTTGAAATGGTTGAAGAAGGTTTATTAAACCATGAAGAAGCCATCATGCGTGTCGGTGCTGATCAATTAGATCAATTGTTGCACCCGATGCTTGACCCGAAAGCAAAGAAAAACGTTATTGCAACAGGTTTGCCTGCATCTCCGGGTGCTGCAGTCGGTCGTGCCGTATTCAGCGCAGAAGATGCTGAAG
>CADAAN010000045.1 GCA_902785935.1 uncultured Pseudomonadota bacterium | reverse complement strand
GAACGGCCGTTTTCATTGTTTTTCATTTTTTTAATTCCTTTACAAAAAATAGTTGTTGTTCTTCTTATGGTATCGTGATGTGATGACAATACCAAAAAACCGCCCCTAAAAGAGCGGTCGGAGAGTTCGTAAATCATACCCTAGAAAATGATTCCGATAACCTTTAGATTAAAAATCCTGAACATCCGCTACCGGCTCTCCGACTCTTTTCGGGGATAATGTGTTATTTAAAATAAAAAATAACACTCATTATTACAGTGTTATCCTCACTGTCTAGGGTCAAATAAGCTTACGAAAGCTCCGCGCCCGTCTCAGGCACTTGATAGAAAAATTCCTTTCCCCATCCGATTTTTATTAAACCACACAATTTCTTAATAGTCAATTAAAAAAATCTATAACTTTAGTCATAGTTTTGGTGTATATTTTTTTTACGATTATTTTTACATCTAAAAAATAAACAATCATTGAAAAAAGGCAAGCAAAGGCTTTACAAAACAAAAAAATTGAGTCATCATCGGCATATGCAAAAAAAAATGAATATAAAAAATGATGATTAAACCCTTAAATGTCTTGTCTTTGATGTGCGGTACATCGTTTGAAAGCCTGAAAAATGCTTTTGTGAAAACAGACGGCGTTGATATTTATGAAACTTTTGGTGAAAGCGAAATGCCACTGCCGGCTTTTTTGCGTGTTAAAATTGATTTGACACAGGATAAAAATCCTTTGGTGCCTGATGATAAGCTTTTGATTGATACCGTTGAAAATGATATGACCGATTTGATGATCAGGCGTATTGACGATTTAATGCAAAATACAGAACAAAAAATTGATTTAATCGCAATTGAAGGTCCGACCATAACGCATTGTCCCGAAAAAAAATATACGTATCAACTCGGCAAAGGACAACAGATTTTTGAGGCTTTTCATATACCGACCGTTTCGCACTTTCACAATGCGGATATTTTAAACGGCGGAGAAGGTAACCCTATCAGCGCAACTTATTTTAATGCACTTGCCGTTAAAGCGCAAAAACCTATTCTTTTTATCAATATCGGTGGGGTGACAAGCCTGATTTATATCGGCGATTTTGGCGAGATGATTTCATTTGATTGTACGGCAGGCAACGCGATGCTGAATGATTTTGTTAAAAAGCACGGCTCGATAGCAATGGATTATAACGGAAAATGTGCCGCATTAGGCAAGCCGAATTTAAGGATTGTTGAAACGTTATTGCGCCACCGTTTTTTTGAAAAAATGCCGCCGAAGTCACTGCCGCGCAATTTATTTAACGATAAGACGGAACATTTTGAAGGTTTGTCGCTTGAAGACGGAGCGGCAACAATTACGGAATTTGTTGCCGAAAGCATTGTGCGCTCGGTTTTACATATGTTGCCGTCAAAACCAAATCAGGTCATCATTTGTGGCGGTGGAGCAAAAAATCCGACGTTGACGCGCCTTATCAGACAAAAGCTCAAAAAAAATGATATCAATGCAGAAGATCATGATGATATAACGCCAAATGACGCGGCCGCTATTGCATTTTTAGGCGCCAGATGTTATTATCATTTGCCGATTACTTTTCCGGAAACGACCGGCGTTTCGGCTCCGATGACAGGGGGTAAGATTTATCAGAAGGAACAAAAAAATGACCATTCCCGCCATTAAAATAATTGATTTGAACAAAAATTACGGCTCGCTTAATGCTTTGCAACATGTTAATTTTGAAGCATATCGGGGTGAAGTTATTGCGCTTTTGGGGCCAAACGGGGCAGGCAAGTCAACTTTAATGAATATTTTAACCGGTTATCTTAGTCCCTCATCGGGTACGATTTTGATTGATGGAACTGATATCACAAAAGAGCCTATCAAAGTCAAACAGAAAATCGGCTTTTTGCCTGAAGGAGCGCCGATTTATCCGGATATGACGGTCAAAATGTTCTTAAAATACATGGCTGATTTGAAAGGCGTGACCAAAAAACGTCTTGATGAGGTATTAGAACTTGCAAACATCAAAAATGTCGCTTTTCAAAAAGTTGATACGCTTTCAAAAGGTTATTTGCGTCGTGTCGGATTTGCACAAAGTATTCTGTCAGATCCTGATATATTATTGCTTGATGAGCCGACAGACGGCTTGGATCCCAATCAAAAAGAGCACATGCAAAAATTAATAACAGCAATGGGTAAAAAAAAGACTATTTTGATTTCAACGCATCTTTTAGATGAGGCAGAGGCTATTGCAACACGTATCATGATTATCAGTAAAGGTCGGATTTTGGCAGATGGTACACTTGAAGAAATCAAAAAATCAACAAAATGCAAAACGCTTGCGGCTGTTTTTAAAAAATTGACGCAAAATAAGGGAGAAAACTGATGAAAAATCTCTTTGTAGTGACTAAAAATGAACTTTTGCGGTACTTTATTTCGCCGCTTGCGTATGTTTATTTAATCAGTTTTTTAATCTTAAACGGCGTGGCCGCATTTTATTTCGGACATTTGTTTGAGCGATCACAAGCATCACTTTATTATATGTTTGTTTATCAGCCGTTTTTGTATCTTTTGTTTTTGCCGGGTATTGCCATGCGACTTTTTGCCGAAGAATTTCGCAACAAAACGATTGTGACCCTTATGACAGAGCCTATCAGCATCGTGACAATCGTTTGGGGAAAATTTTTAGCGGCATGGATTTTTGCCGGCTTGGCACTTGCTTTGACGTTTGAATTTGTTATTACCATCAATATTTTGGGGCATCCGGATAATGGTGTGATTGCGCTTTCATATCTTGGCAGTTTTATGCTTGCGGGTGCAATGCTTTCAATCGCGCAAACAATGTCGGCTTTAACAAAAAATCAGGTTATCGCGCTTGTTTTGGCGGTGATAGCAAATCTTTTGTTTTTTTTCTTCGGGATGGAATTTGTTTTGATGTTTTTTAGGCTGTTCTTACCTGATTATATTGTTGATACGATAGCATCATTTAGCTTTTTAACGCACTATAACGGCTTGATTTCAGGAATTATTGAATGGCGAGATGTTTTGTTTTTTGCTTCACTGATTATTTTATTTAACTTTACAACAATGCTTGTGGTGAGTTTTAAGACTTCCGGCACATCTTCATGGCTGAAATCAAATGATAATCGCACTTATATCTGCGCATTTTTTGCATTAATGCTTGGTTTTGTGGGTTTTAATTTGCTTGCCAATCACTTAACGGCAGATACTGAGCTTGATGTGACAGAAGAACAATTTTATACCTTGAGCCCGAGTACAATACATATATTAGAAGAACTTGATGAGCCTGTGACGGCAAAACTTTATTTTTCAGATATATTAGCCAAACAAAATCCGAATTTAAGGGTGATGTTCAATCGTGTCAAAATGCTTTTGGCGCATTATAAAGCTGCTTCAAAGGGTAAATTTGATTATCGTATTTATCGCCCAAAGCACCTTGATAAATATGAAGACAGAGCTATTTCGGACGGTTTGCAACCCGTACCTTTGATTGATTTAAATCAAAACGCACTTTTTGGACTTTCTATCACGGATACGCTTGACAGAAAGGCTGTCATTGCCTATCTCTCGCCAGATAGGATTAAAAATCTTGAACAAGATTTAACGGCTTTGATTTATGGACTTTACCATCAAAAGAAAACAATCGGCTTGATTTCTTCATTGCCGGTTTTAGGGCAAAATATAAACGGCGTTGTGATGGCTCAGTATGAAATGCTTGATAAAATTAAGCAATTTTATAACATCAAAGTGATTGAAAAACCGCAAAATGTTGAAGAAATTGATGTATTGATGATGATTCATCCTAAAGACTTGTCAGATGAAATGACTCATGCGATTGAAAATTATGTAAAAAATGATGGGAAAGTCTTGCTTTTCTTGGATACTGCAGCAGAGGCAAAAAGGCTTTATATGCCTGAAAATGCACCATACATGCCATCTGATTTGAACGGACTTGACAGATTTTTCGGATTTGAGTTTTACAGTGATTATGTTGTCGCTGATTTAGAAAATTCAATCACGGTTGATGCGACGACAAATTATCAAAACAATCCGGCCTTTACGCAGGATATCATTCAGTTTAAGCTTAAAGATGAGAATTTCAATCCTTTTCATCCTGTAACAAAAAATCTGCATACGCTTTTGATGAGTTCGGCCTCTGTTTTAATGCCGCGCCAAGGAGCGGATATCAGGTTCATGCCGCTGATGCAGGCGAGCTCTGATTCTGCTTTAATGAGCTCTGAGCTTGTCTATAAAAATCTTAATCCGAGGCAGATTTTAAGCTATTATCAAAAAGATGATAATGTCAAATTTTTAAGTGCTTACATTACCTCAGATTTGCCTGATAAAAAGTTTGAGCTGATTGTGACGGCAGATACGGATTTTCTTTATGATAATTTTTGGGGCAGAAAGCAGATTTTTTTAGAAAAAAAATATTTTATACCGCTATTTTCAAATGCTGATTTTGTACTTAATGCACTCGATTTTTTAACAAGCAATACACGCCTCATAGGTCTTAGAGGGAAGGGGGCAAAAAACAGAGCTTTTAACGATATCGAAAAATTGCGCAAAGAAAGTATCTTTCGCTATAAACTGAAAGAAGAAGAAATTTTTCAAGCCATCGAGCAGGCCAAACAAAATTTGCAGGAAATTTTTGAAAAACGCAATTTCGAAGAGCGTGAGAATTTTTCTGCTGATGAGCTTGCAATCATCACCGGTATTAAAAAAGAGCTTGATTTGCTTCGAACAGAGCTTTCAAACGTGCGCACAAAAAGCCTTTCAGCAATTGAAAATACAGCCCTTAAAGTCAAGCTTATCAATATCTTTTCAATACCGCTTTTGTTGGTTTTAATACTTTGTATTGTGATGCTTAATCAAAAAAAATCAATCAAAGAGCTTAAAAACGATACATTGCGTTTGAATAAGCCTCTTTTAAAATTGATTATTTTTGCAACTATCATCTTACTTGCAGGTGTGGCAAGTGTTTATCTTTCAAATATTTCAGATATAAGCACTTATGAAGAAAAGCCCGTTTTGCCTGATTTAAAAAATAAGATTAATGATGTGACGAGCATTCGGTTGCAAAATCATGCGACAACACTGACCTTCAATCGAAAAAATGATGTCTGGAAGATAGAAGAAATGCCTGATATGGTTGTTTATCAAGAGCGTATCAAAAGCCTTTTGAGTGCTTTGATTGAAAGTACTTTTTATGAAAAAAAATCAGATAAGGCTGAAAACTTGGCCTATTTCGGCTTATCTCCGGTTGAAATGGAAACATCACAAAAAACAATCATTAAACTTTCAGATAAAAATCAAAATCCTATCAGTACACTTGAAATCGGAAAATATAATATTGAACTCGGGCGCGGTACAAGCGCGGCTTATGCAAAGTTTGAAGATAAATTTCAGGTTTGGCTGATTGCGGCTGAATTTGTTGATTTATCGCTTGATTTTCATGAATGGACATATTCATCGCTTTGGAACCTGCGTTTTGGGAGGGTTAAATCGTATAATAATACAGATGATGCTACAAAATTACCTGTTATCGTCAGTACGCTATTAAACGTCAAATTTATCGGGGCGCAAAAAGATTTGACGGATATGGCACTTATTAAATATAATCACTTAAAGACGGAAGATGATTTGCAAATTTCGTTTAGTGTTTTCAAAAAAGATAATCGGTATTATATCAAGTATGATTTGCCCGTCCAAAAGGCAAATAAACATCTCGACTTTTTTGGGGCATATGCAAAAAATACGTATTTTGAAATTTCACAAAAGGATTACGAAAAATTAAATGAGCTGGAAGCAAGATAAAATAAAACGCTATAAAAAAGCGGCTGTAACGGCAAGTGTTTTAACAGCCGTCATACTGTTTGTCATCAAAACGATTGCAGCGTTAATGACGGGCTCGATTGCCGTATTATCATCACTTGTTGACAGCTTGGCGGATATTTTTTCATCGCTTATTTCGTATATCGCCGTTAAATTTTCAATCAAACCGGCAAGTTGCACGCATCGCTACGGATATTTAAAAGCTGAGGCTTTGAGTGCGCTTGTACAGGCGGCATTTATTGCAGGATCAGGTCTGTTTGTGTTTTATAGCGGTATTGAAAGATTGATTAATCCGGAGCCGTTAAAACAGACCGGCGTCGGCATTTTGGTTATGCTTTTAAGCCTGATGCTGAGTATTTTGCTGATTTTATTCCAAAAATTTGTGATAAAACACACTGATTCAATGGCTGTTAAGGCGGACAGTGCGCACTATACGGTGGATATTTTGACCAATACGGCAACGCTTTGTTCTCTTTTGGTTGTACAATGGCTTAAAATTGAACTTACAGATGTTGTGACTGCATTTTTTATTGCGCTTTATTTGATTTATTATGCCTTTGATATTGCAAAACAGGCAGTATCTTATTTGATGGATAAAGAATTAAGTACGGAAATCAGAAAAAATGTGGCAGAAATAATCAAACATACACATCATATCAAGGGCTTTCACGATTTGCGTACGCGTGATTTAGGTGGCGTTTATTATTTTGAATTTCATCTTGAAATGGACGGCAATCTTATGCTGAGCGAGGCACATCATCTTTCGGATTTGATTGAAAAGAAGATTAAAGCCCGCTATCCGAAAGCGCAGGTTTTAATTCATCAAGAACCTTTCGGTTTGAAAGAAAAACGCTTGGATGATACGCTTAAAGATTGTAATATATAAAAAATACATATCAATTAAATACTTGACACTTCTAAAAATATCAACTAAAATTGCCTACAATAAAAATTTAAGCTTATGGAATTTATTAAAGGTTGTGCTATGCTCCTTGTGAGCTTTTTCCTGATGATTGTCGGCTATACCTTGATTGGTGCGATTATCGGATGGGTTGTCGGCTGGTTCTTTTCTGAGCCGATTTTGAATTTTTTTGCTGCTCTCGGCATTGAAAATATGTCGATGTGGGATTTAGGCGCCGTTCTCGGCTTCGTCGGCAGCTTTTTTAAGAGCAATGTGACGAACTATTTCCCTGAAAAAAACTTTTGAAAAAAAAGACTCTCATTATTGAGAGTCTTTTTGCTTTATGTTTTAAGGTGAAAATTTGAATAACAAAAACCGCGGGTGAGGAAACCCGCGGCGGATTACGTAATGAATTTTTTTTTAAGGATTCATAATAATTTTTTGGTAAATTCTGCTAAGCACAAAGCTTAGTAGAATTTCCAAGTAATTGTATTCTGCTCTGTACCTTTGCAAGCTGAAACAGCTGCGGCCATTGAGTAAACAGCGCCTTCAGCTACAGGAGCTTGAGCTGCTTGAGCTGGTGTCGTTATATGCTCACCATTTGGATCATTTGTTGCATTAAAACCTGTTTCATAAACAGCTGGTGTAGCGGCTGTACCTGCTTTTCCGCCGACTTTTAAGCTTGCGGCAGCTCCAGCACCAACTTCAACACCGATAAAGCCTGAACCGGCACCTGAGCCGAAATCAGCCGTAGCAAGTGCAATACAAGCTTCACTCGGAATACCGGTATATTGCAGTGTAAATGCCGTACCATCAGCATTGCCGCCTGCAGCGTTTGCTGAAGCAAGAACAATGTTACCCTTGAACGGGTTTGCTGTTACGCTTTCAGCAACAGCGCCAAGTTTTTTGGCTTTGGCTAAATCTAAGCCGGTATAATTTCCTTTTTGACCGTATGCTGTACGCACATTTGTTACGATTATCGAAATTTGTTCCATTGTCGTGTTGAGTTTGTGTTTGAACATCGCTTTTGAATAGCCTGCCAAACCGCCGGCTGACAAAACGCCGATGATGGCAAGCACACCAAGCATTTCAACCATTGAACGACCATTTTCATTATTTTTCATTTTCATTTTCCTTTACAAAAGATATTAATAAAATTTCCAGATAATCGCATTTGTTGCACCGGTGCAAGCGTCAATAGCCGCATCTGTACCATAAGAATCACCTTCTTTACGAAGAGGATTGCTCGTTGCGACACCGGTACCGATTGCTGCTGATGAAGCAATATCTGCAATGGTTTTAGATGCATCGACTTCAACCCCGATAAAGCCGGAGCCTGCGCCTGAGCCAAAATCAGCTGAAGCAAGCGCGATACAGGCTTCTGCCGGTAGACCATCATAAGCAACTGTAAATGTTTTATCGTCATCGGCAGCTGCGATTTTGACACCACCCTTAAACGGGTTGGTTAATGTTTCACCATTACCCATAACAGCAGGAACAATGCCTAAGTCTGAAGCTTCTTGATTGGTTAAATTTTGGTAATTTCCCTGTGTACCATACATTGTGCGGATATTCGTCACAAGCATTGTGATTTGATCCATTGTGGTATTCAATTTATGTTTGAACATCGCTTTTGAATAACCTGCCAAACCGCCGGCTGACAAAACACCGATAATCGCCAAAACACCGAGCATTTCAACCATTGAACGGCCGTTTTCA
>CADAAN010000044.1:13221-16643 GCA_902785935.1 uncultured Pseudomonadota bacterium | reverse complement strand
TACTCAGACCTTTGATCTCGGTATAAATATCATCAAGTCGATTCATCAATTTTTGTTGCATGATTGCTGTTTTTTCATCAGCAATGGCCTTAATCATTTTGTCCTTAAAATCCTTATTTAAAAGAGCAGTCTTTATTCATATTTTCAGTTTACAATATTTTGTTAAAAAAAATACAAGCATTTTTTTGTTTTTCTCAATCCTGATTTCAAAAAAAACATCATAAATAAAAAAAATACTTGACGAATAAAAATCTTTGTGATAATGCTCAAGCCAACTTTAACAATTTTTGAATAAAGAAAAGAGGTGAATTTAAGTGGTTCAAGTGACTGTTATCGGCAATGATGTTGCACAATCTTTGAAGATTTTGAAAAAGAAAATGCAGCGTGAGGGTATCTTTCGTGAAATGAAACTTCGTCGTTGTCATGAAAAGAATGCTGAGAAAAAGGCTCGTCGCAAAGCAGAGGCTATCCGCCGCGCACGCAAACAGCTCCGCAAACGCTTAGATATTGAAGGCTTCTAGTCTTTATTTTCAAGTTTTGTAAAAAGCCCGCATATCAAAATGTGCGGGCTTTTTTAGTGTCATCCTTTGGGCTTGTCCTTTTGTCATGGCCGGAATTGTTTATTGTCATCCGCGGGCAAAGTCCCGCGGATCCCATCCTCATCGATATCTGATTTTGACCGAATTGACTTTGCCGGCAACGGCATTGGCCTCATCGATGGTGTAGATGCGCTTGTTTTTATAACCGATAAGTTTACCATCCCAAGTCTTTATCGTACTGCTCCCGTCCGGATTATTTTCTCTCACGGTTGCCACCGAAATTTTAAACGATGGTGTCCCGAATATATCTTGGTATTCTTGAAGCCAACTGATGTTTTCTTCACATTTTTGAACATCACCTTTACAATAAATATTGATATTTTTCATCGAAGCATTAGCTTGAAAATCTGCTTTTACCTCTTCATAAAAGTCACATTCATTGTCGTTTTTGCACGCAGATATAGCATCATAAAGCTCATCTAAACCATACCCCGCTCCGGAATTATCAATAATTGACATAGGATCAAAGGTTAAATTTTCAGGAATAGTAATACTTTTTAAAGAATCCATATAAGCAAAAGCATAAGGGCTGATATTTGTGACAGAATTTGGAATATCAACTTCTGTGATATTTGTTTCTCTAAACGCTTCCCCTCCGATACTTGTCACAGAATTTGGTATTTCTATACTTGTTAAATCAGTTTCTGCAAAAGCGCCATATCCGATATTTTTTAAGGTATTTGGTAAGTTGATACTCGTTAAATCACTGCCGGCAAAAGCAGAATCACCTATAGAAATTACTCCACTGGGGAGAACGACATCTCCCAATCCCGTAGCACCCTCAAAAGCTTCATTCCCGATTGAAGTCAATGAGCTGGGGATTGAGAAATTTGTTAGGCTATCGTCACCTTGAAATGCCCTATCTCCAATACTTGTCACAGTATCCGGAATATTAATATTTTTTAATTTACCATTGCTATAAAAAGCCCAATCTCCGATAGAGGTCACATCTTTTGGAATTGTGATACTTTCTAAATTCCACGCATTGACAAAAGCACCCCTATCAATTGATTTTACCGAATCAGGAATAGAAACGCTTGTCAAATTATGAAGATGCGAAAAAGCATATCCTCCGACATTTGATAACCCATCATTTATTACAACTGTTGTTATTTGATCTTTGTATGAATACCACGGTGCATAAGAATCTCCATAATCTGGCATAACATCCGAGGTAGCGCCATCTTTTTTACTCACGGTTAAAACACCATTGTAGAATGTCCAATGCAAATTATCACTGTCATATTCTCCATCAGCCTGTGCATTTATGGAAATTGCTATTGTTGTTAAAAGTGTCAAGATAAATATTTTATTTTTCATGAAATTTTCTCCTGTTTTACAAAATTAAAAATTCCGTCTTAAATAACCTAAAACGGAGGAGCTAACCAACTGTCAACGTACAGTCTTTCTTATTCGCCGTAACAATACGCTTATCTCGAAAACTCCTCATCAAGGAGTTGCACGTTGAATGTGTCGGTTAGACACCGCAACCATTTTGGTTACATTTTTAATTATCTCACAACAAAAGCTAAATGTCAAACAAAAAAACACCATTTTTTAAATGATGTTTTTTAAACGGATAATCTTGCAATATACTTTATCTGCCCGTGTCCATGAGACCCAACGTTTTTCGTTTGGTTCCTTTGGCCTTAAAAATTTGACCTTTTGCCTCATTCACATCATAGCGTGTCTTTCCTTTTTTCTGACGCTCGCCGAGTTTATCTATATTTCTCTTTGCATTCTCAGCACGCTCTTTGGCTGTTTTTTGCCCCTGTCCTTTCATAACAACTTTGACGGGTTCGCTTGCCTCATCAACACCCACTCTTTCGTGTGCAACAGCTTTGAGCGCTTCTATGTATGAACCATATTCAACGTTAGCAGTCTTAAACTTTGATTCAATATAGACGACGTCTTCGATAAACTTATAAAGAGGCTCCAATCCATTTACCGGACGCGGCGGTTTAGAATTGTAATCTTCTTTCCAATAATCACGAATAACAACTTCTAAGTTGTCATCGACGCCCTCCAACCAGGTTTCTATTCTGTTATAAAAATCTGCGCGGCCGACGGATGCTTTATTATATCCCTCTGTTCTTGCTTGAATATCTGTTAAAGTCACGTATTCTTGGCCTTGTTTGAGGCGCAAGTCCGTATTGCTTTGTTCCGAAAGATAATTTTGGTGTGTCTTTAAGATATCCGCAACCTCTTTATCTCCATCCAAAAAGAAAGCAATGGTATTAAAAGATTTAACCGCTTTTTCAATATTTGCTCGGCGTTCTCTTTCTTTGTCGCGCCCGAATACAGGTAATTTTCCGAAATCAGGTAATTTTAATTCAGCTTTTTGACCATGCACAATATCTGAAATTACTTTTTCGGCAGACTGCTTGCTGATTACCTGCTCTCCGATGGTTTGATATATTTGTTGCAAAGTTTCAAGTTTTTGAATAGCTCTTGCGTAAGCATCCACTTTGTGCTGATGATCTCGGATAATCATTTCAATTTTTTGGGCATTATCTACGCGGCGCAAAGCATATTCCTTTTGATAACCATATGCCTGCAACACATCTAAAATAAGCTCTTCTGCCGTTTTAGAAGATTTCGGCATCATCTCTTCTTTTTTACCCTCGTTGACAAGACGCAAGGCATCGGCAATTTCTTTTTGCTCATTTTCAGGAAAATGCACCAATTTTGCAAATTCCGTCAGCATTGCCAGCGTTGACATTTCTTCACGTTCTTTAGCAGTTAATTTCAAAAAAGCGTCCGATTGAAAAATATTGCTTATGTCATAAGCCGATTTTGCCTGATGGCGATAAATCAAAAATT
>CADAAN010000044.1:0-13202 GCA_902785935.1 uncultured Pseudomonadota bacterium | reverse complement strand
TTAAACAAATCTTCTCTTCCTGCAAGACGAGCTTGCTTTTTAGCCGCTTCATAAACTTCGGGTGAAATTTTGCGCGCATAATAGCCTTGTTTATCGTTTTGCAATACATACGCCAAAGCATAAAACGACAATTTATCGGCATTACCGTTTATAATATCCTGCTCGGCCGTTTTGAGATATAAATTTTTAACAACCACATTGATATCTCTCGGGTTAAGATTTTGGAAAATATCATAATGAGTCTTTTTAAGCAACATATCAAACCGCTCATTTAAGCCCATTTCACGCCCAAATGACGAATTTTGATCATAGCGAGGCATTTTTTCAATCACACGCATTGCGGCTTTTTCAAACTTTTGATATTCTGCCGTCTTTTCGCCTCTTTTATCGGTAAGCTGCAGCCACGGCGTGCCAAGCTCTTTTTCAAAAAATCCGGCAGGACTCCGAAGCACATCTTCAACCAAAGCTTGTGAAATATATTTTTCATCCAACTTTTTCAAAAGATTCAGTCTGTTTTTCCACTTATCATTTAATCTCGGATTGAGGTATTTATCCATAACGACGGCACGCTGTTCGGGCGTTAAATCTTTGCAATTGATAAGATCGCCTCTGTCAAGAAGCTCGTCTAAAAACACCCAAGCATTATAATCTCCTTTTAAATCTTTTTTTGTCTGGAATCTTTGAAATTTTTCAAACAAACGATTGAAGGTATATCTTTCTTCTTTCGATAGATTACGAATATCGCCTTCCTGCCCGATATAGGCCGATAAATCAACATATTCCGCAAGTTTAAAGTTCTTCTTTGCTTCACGCTTTGATATAGCCTCTAAGGACAGAGAATACAAGCTCGGCAAGATGCTGATTCCGACGGGACGATTACCGAAAGCATTAATCACCCCTGCCACAAGCTCCGGATTTTTATCATCCAAATCAACAAATTCATCTATTTTAAGGAGCTTAATGACTTCATCTTCCCGCTTTTCTTTTGTTAATTTGAGGATTTCGTCATAATATTCCTTCTGAGCTGTTTCCAACATATTTATATAATATTGAACAGCCTCTTTCGTTTCCGCTTCATTCATCGGTTTTGTTACATCAAAATCAGCCATTTATGCCCCCTTTAACAAAATTAATCATGTCATGACGATAACAGATGTTCATTTTTTTGTCAAGTATTTTTTTTATTCGGCAGAAAATATTTTACGTCACTTCCGTAATAGCGCGCAAGTTGCCGTCACGATTTATTTGGACAACTTTAAGCTTTTTATGCATCTCTTCTAACGTTTTAGCCTGATCAATATGCGGATTAGTATACATAATACGGTCGATAAATGCCTTATAAGCCGCTTCAGAACTTTCTGCGTGCACCGTGGCAAAGCAGTTGTCGTGACCGGAACCCATCAGCTCCCATATTGCGCCTGCATTTTGGGTTGAAAGCTCACCGCCGATAATCGAATCCGGTGTAAAACGCACAACAAGGTTAATCACGTCAGCATAACTGAACTCATTGGTTTGTCCGGTACGTGACATCACAATATGAACACGATTTGGATGCGGAACCAAAAGCTCGCGCGTATCTTCAATCGTTAAAACACGTTTATGAATATCCAAAATTTTAAGCAAATTGTTCAAAAACGTTGTTTTACCGGTTGCCGTTGCACCACTGACCAAAACATGGTCACCGCGTTTGATGTACAAAAGCAACCTTTCGTACGGATCTGACGGATCTTTAATATCTTTTAGAGGATTAATTTTCCGCAAAGCTTTGCCTTGGCTCAAGCCATAATCTGCCAGACCGAAAGCAACATTATCGCTATGCACACGAATCGTCAAAGCAACCCCGCCCGTTAAGTCATTTTCATCATACATCACGTTTTGACCCGCGATTGCCGAAAAACGATGTCCGCCCGGCAAATCCGTAAACACAAGCGGTGTACCTTGCGTCGGGTCAAAAGGTTTTTCATAAGTGTTGGCAATGATATAAAGCAAATCAACCAAGTATTCTTTAGAAAGTTTTTCATCTTCATACATCACCCAAGGATAAGCCCTTTTTCCGCGGAGTCTAAGCCAAACCTGCCCTGCGCGATTGATGGCAACCTCTTCGATATTTTCTTGGTTGTACCAGTAAGAAAGCGGTCTTAAAACAGATTCCAATACGCTAAAATCGCTCATTTTATCCTCCCTTAAAACAGCTGTCCCGATGATGCATCCGCCGGTTGTGAAGACGATGAAGAAGACGAAGATTTTGCACTTGTCGACGGCGGCGGCGGTGTATAGCCGATATTACCCGTCGGACGTTTTTGCGGAGCATATTGACTGTCATCAATGAGCGGCGCTGAAGACGGTTGGACGTTACCGTCATTGCCGTCATAGACAACTTTGGCATCAGGAGAACCTCTTGAAGCAGATGCCCTGTTGCTGGCCTTGCTTTGTTCATTGATGCTGCCCATCGGATTTGTATCATCAATCAACATATCCGGTTTCATAGCTGCCGATTTGCCGAATGAATCCTGTTTTTCACGCTCTGCCGTTCTGAGCCACATATCAACTTTCGGATAGATGATAAGGCGTGTACCGGCCGGAATATATGTTACGGCAGCAATGTTTGTTTTTTGTTGCATCAGCTCTTGAAAGATTTGATCCATATTATCCAGAAAGTGCTCACGTGCATCTTCTGCCGCCTGTGCGCGTGAATCTTGGGTCGTTGTTCCGTCAGACGATGTTGTCGTTTTGCCTCTTGCCATCACATAAGCAAGCGCATCGCTCATCAAAGATGTTGCCATCGGAAGGGTGTATTTTTTCAGCAACTGCTGATCAAGATAACCCAAAGCACCCCCTCTGCCCTGTGCATCACCTGTTTGAGCATCCGTAAATTCAAACGCCGACCCGTCAGGTCTGATTAAACGTGTCCATGTGATATCCATACGCACGGCACTGCCTGACGTCCCACCCGTGGCACCACCTGCCGATTGTCCCATCACACGGCTACCGGCCGGAATAACAATATTTCGTCCGTCCTCAGCATAAACGTTACGTTCAACAATCGCCGTAACAGGCACATTGCTTGCAGCACCACTGTCCATAATGGTACGCGCCAAAACGGCAGGAATCGGTTTGTCTGCCAAAATCATCTCACTCATATCAACACGCCATGATGAAATCACATAATTTGCATCATCCCAATTGTCTTGATAACCTGTAAACGACGACGGATTGACATTAGAACTGAGTTTACCGACACGAATACTACCCTGTCTGATATTCTGAGCCTCAGCAAGCAACCTTGCCCGCACCGGATCATATCTTTCATTCGGTCCGAAACCGCCGCCCGGACCTAAATTGGAAGGTCTATCAGATATGCCATACGCATCGGGCGGTAAATATATACTGCTTGAAACCTGCCCTTTATTGCCCGTTGGTTTTTGTGTTTCAACGGTACCTATCAAATTTTCGTATTCGTCAAAAACAAGTCCGTCTCTGCCGTAACCGATAATTTCACCCGTATTCGGATCAATTACAACACCATTCTCAAGCAAGTCGCCCAAATATTTCCCATCCGGCGATATAACAACACCGATAACTTTCTGAGTATATGAATTCAGCGGTTTGTCTTCAGGAACCGTTATCGGCTCAACTTGAATATCGCTTTGATTTTGTGCGCCAGCCGCACCTGCTCTGTTTGCCACAATGTAAAATTGCAAAGGCCTTGCGGTTGCAACCAAACGCGTTGATTTATCACGCACTTCACCGCTGTTTGAAACCTCACCGATAAGCTCACCGTCAAAACCGATTAACTCACCGTCTAAATTAAGGACACCGACGGCTTCATCTTTTTTATTGCGCACAACATAATCGCGGTTACCGCGACCTATTAATTTTCCATCTTTAGAGACCAAAAAGCCTCTGTCTGCCTTACCGAGATTATTACCAGAAAAATCAATAACCGCACCGTTTTTAGTCAGATAACCGATGACTTCCCCTTTGTCATTGTAGATATATAAATCGTAAAGAGCATAGCCCACCGCTCTGTTTTTAGAGGTAATCAAGCCATCAGGTTTGACCTGTCCGAAAACATTGCCTTTATCATCGTAGACCTGCCCGTCATAGGCCACACGCCCGACAAAATTATTCTGCCTGTCAAAAGCAAATCGGTATAAAAAGGCAAGACCTAAAATGTTATCTTTGTCATCTTTAACCGTTCCATCCGGTAAAATTGTTCCGACAACATCACCTTTTTGATTAATAAACGCATTTTTCAAATTCGTCCTGCCGATAATTTTTCCGTCAAAGGCCATCACAAAAGCATTTTGCGCGATACGCCCTTTGTAGACACCGCTATCATCATAAAGGACACCGCTTGCGTTCAAGCACCCTTCACTTTGTTTAGCTGCGTTCAAAACAAGGCCGAGCTGGTTTGTTGTTCCGATAAGCTCACCCTTAAATCCGTAAACAGGACCGGATAAAACCGTATGACCGATGTATTGTCCCGTTTCAGAAACACTTTGGCCGTTAAGTAACACTTTTCCGAGCAAATTATTTCTTAAATTTCGGGCTTCGCCTCTTAAACCGACAACACCTATCGGTTCGCATGAAGCATTGACAATTGTTTCAAAAGGAACGGGTGCACCGATAAAAATATTCTTATCATTATAAACAAAACCTGATTCGTGCATTTTACCTTCTTTGGCATTATGATAAAAAACATCACCTTTAGGCGTCAAATATCCGATTAATTCACCTTTAACATTCAAAACGGGTCCGTTTTCATCAAAACTTTCACCGACAATCGGCATTAAAGCATCTTTTGCGGCACTGCCGATGATTTGATATTCCGGCACAATTTTGGCCGTTGCCTGATCTTTGTCATATAAAAGATTTGTAGCGGAAAGTTTAAGTTTTTTGTTTTGATCAAACAACACGATTTCTTTGGGGTGTATTTGCGCCGCCTTTAAGTTGTTTTTTTCATCTAAAGCAAAACCGTTGCTGTCAAGTCTTAAATCTCTGCCTTCGGCAATTTCAAAACGTCCGTTTGAATCAATATAACTCAAAATCGTACCGTCTTCTTCATAAAACGGAGATAACGGCAACATACTGCCGGCAATACGACCATCGGCCGACATAAAATATCCCATCGGGGAAATATTATATTTTGCACCATTGATGACTATTGCCGAATCAATGCCCGTCATACCCAAAATTTCATAGCGCGTACTGATAATCAATGAAGGTTCAATCACCCCGCCCAATAAAAATCCGGCACTGTCATAGGCTAAATTACCTTTCATATAGCCGAGATTTGCCCCGTCAAGCGAAACAACCTGCCCGTTCAAGGCGGTACTGCCCCTGATTTCACCCAAAGCATCAAAAACAGGACCTAAAGAAGCAATTTGTCCGATAATTTGGCCACTTTCATCCGCAACTTTTCCACGCGGTAAGATGTTTCCGACTTCTTTTTGTGAACCTTTAATGACCTTGCCCGTCGGCACGACATAGCCGAGATAAGCCCCTTTTTCATCAATAGCCACTGCATTTAAGGGGATAGCAAAGCCGATGATTTGACCTTCTTCGTTGATGATATTCCAATCAGGTCTTAAATGGCCGAAAATTTTACCGTCTTTAATCACTTCACCATTAAAGCCGACAAGTGAAATATAGCGTCCGTCATTTTCAAAAGCATAAGCATTTTGAACCGATTTTCCGACAATCTGCCCGTCAGGGTCATAAACATATCCGTTTGCATGAATTTGTCCGATAATCGCACCCTCAGAATCCGTCACTCGACCGCCCGGCAAAATACTTCCGATAAATTTTCCCTGATTGTCAACAGCTGTTTTTGATGTGATTATGCGACCATCTAAAGCATAACCCGCTTCATTCTTGCGATAAGCATAACCGTCTGCCGAAACAAAGCCTATATTTTTACCTTCAAAATTAATATAAGCTCCGTTACCGCTGAGCCTCCCGACGGCTTCACCTTTGTCGTTATAAATAATACCGCTTGATAAAACACCGCCTATGACTTCAAAATTATCATTAACGGCAAGCCCGCTCGGCAAAACTCTGCCCGCCGTACGACCTGACGGCAAGCGCACCGAACCGTCACTTAAAACTTTACCGAGATACTTATGATCATTACCGATAACAAAACCTTGCGGCACAATACCGCCAATTACATCCCCTTTAGAATTTAAAATAAAACTGTCTGCATTCAGTTGCCCTATAATTTCATTTTGCAAATTAATAGCCGTACCATCCGGAATAACTTTACCGATGATATCACCTGAAAAGTTAATGGCTGTCATATCTTGTGCCAAGACGTTCGTTGCACACAAAACACTAATATAAAAACCGACTGTTAAAAATCTGAATGCTTTTTTTATAAACACCTTAGTTCCTCCGATTCTGAGAGACTTCTTGCAGTACATATCCTGCAATGTTTTTATCTTTATCTACAAACGAGCCGTTGCTTTTTAAATATCCGATATCTTCACCATCAGGGCTGATGACATGTCCGTTCTCATCAACATAACCCAAATACTTACCTTTGCCGGATAACACCGAAGCACCGATTTTAAAGGCTGTTCCGATAATATTGTTTTGTCTGTCCACAGCAAGGCCGCCTGATAAAATCCGACCGATATTTTGATTATTTTCCGAACGCACTGAACCGTCAAAAGCCACAAAACCGATGACTTCATCTTTATTTGAAATAACGATATCTCCGCCGACAAGCTCACCGATAAGATCTCCGTCATCAGAAACAACACGACCGTCTTGATAAGCTCGCCCGATTTTGATATTGTTTTGGCCGATAACGTCATCATTTGGCAACAATACACCCATCACGTTTCCTGCAAAATCAACAGCAACACCTGTTTTAGCCATACTTAAATTATTTGCAGCCATTCCCCCCGGCAAAACGGTTGAAATCAACCGCCCGTTTTGACTCAAAACCTCACCTTTATCATTCAGATATCCGCTATAACGGCCAAAAACATCCGACATCAATGACTGAGGCATAACTTCGCCCTTAACACGGCCATTCAAATCTTTAACTAAACCGCTTGCATCTACAAGAGCAACAACGCGTCCGTTGAAATCCGTCACACTTCCGAGAGCACCCGTATAACCGATATAAGCCCCGTCATAACCCACGGCCACACCATCTTTAACCAGCCTTCCTGCATATTTTCCATTAAGGTCAAAAAAGCGATTTTGTGTATCCATTCGTCCCAAATATTCACCAAAACGGCTTAAAACACGCCCGTCATCGACGACATAACCGATGGCATTGCCCTTTAAGTCAACCACGGTCCCTTTTTCCAAGATTTTGCCGATTGTACCATCATAAAACGCTCTGCCGTCGCCATGCATTTTATCTATCACCTGACCTTTTGCATTATAAAGGTTACCGTCTGCAAAAATACGTCCGAGAACCGTTCCGTCTGCATCAACTACAACATTAGCTTCATCAAGCGCAATACCGATAAGCTTATTTTGCCTGTCTGCAATATAATGGTGCAAAAACAGTTTTGCTCCCGGATATTTTTCCAAACGAAGCGCTCCGTTTTCATCAAACAAACCAAGCAAATTTCCTTCCATATCAAAAGCATAATATTTATCGCTTATTTTTCCGACATAAGCCCCATCGCCATCATAAACAAAACCATTTAAATCCGCACAACCGACTTTTGTCATCATCCCGGTAACAACATCACCGTTTTCATTAATGCGACCCACAATTCGTCCGCTACTGTCAAGCACGTTTTTATATTCGGCAACTCTACCGATAATATCGCCGTTTTCGCTCAAAACGCGTCCGTCCGGATTAACGCAACCCACATATTTTTGGCGTGCATTATAAACAAGACCGCCTTCATCTGCTGTTCCGATTTGTTGACACGAAGCATTGAAAACACGCCCTGTTTTAACAACACTGCCAACATACAATCCGTTTACATCATAAACATCACCATCGGCATAAATGCGATAGTTTTCAGAAACTTCGCCATTGATAACTATGCCTTCTTTATCTAAAATACCGACCTTACTGCATCCGTATCCGACAATAATTCCGCCTTTAATTGCTTTACCGATAATTTTTTCACCTTTTAAATCTTTAACCAAACCATTCGGCAAAACACGCCCGAGCGTCTTGCCCTGTTCAGCCAAAACCTCGCCCGTTGGTGAAATCTCTCCCAAAATATTACCTGACGGCGAAAGGGCAATTAAGGCCGTATTGATGACCGAAGCAACCTTAACAACTTCATCCATAATCAAATTGCCGTTTGCATCAACACGGCCGATGATATTGCCGTTTTGATCAACAATTTGACCTTTTGCGTTGACATAACCGATAACATTTCCGTTTTCATCATAAACAAAATGCGTATCTTGACCGGCTATACCGATTTTATTGCCATTTAAATCAACAAGTGTGCCATCTTCAAGCATTGTACCGATTTTATTGCCGTTAAAATCTATCACATTACCGTTTTCATCAACATAACCGATAACATTGCCGTTTTCATCATAAGCAATTTTTGCCTTTTTCACATTATCTGATGCACCGACTTTTTTACCGATGATTTTGCCATCCTTATCAACGACCGTACCATCTGCCAATACGCGGCCGATGATGTTGCCGTTAAAATCGCGAACATTACCGTCACTGTCTGCAAATCCGATAACTTTTCCGTTTTCATCCAAAACAGCATTTGTTGCCGTTTTTCCACGTTTTCATCAACATGACCGATAACATTGCCGTTTTCGTCATAAGCAATTTCACGCGCACCGTTTACGGAACCGACAATTTTATGCTTTAATTCGTAGACATTGCCGTTTTCGTCAACATAGCCTACAATATTGCCGTTTTCATCAATAATTGAATTATCCGGCAAAACAACGCCCAAAACTTTTCCGTTGTTATCAACAACCGTCTGACCGGCCTTACCGACATGGCCTAAAATATTGCCGTTTAAATCAACAACCGTACCATCGGCATTCATACGGCCGATAACATTACCCTGCGCATCAACAACCGTTCCGTCATCCATCACGCGGCCGATGATATTGCCGTCTTTATCATACACCAAACCCGCTTCAACCGCCTTACCGATGATACGTCCGTTTTCATCAACAACCGTACCGTCGGAAAGCATCTTGCCAATCACATTGCCTTCCATATCAAAAGCCGTTCCGTCTGCGGAAACATAACCGACAACTTTTCCCTGATCATCAAAAATCAATTTTTTATTGCCGGCAACACCAATGATATTACCGTCATTATCGACAATTAAGCCATCAGCATTAACGCGGCCGATAATTTGCCCTTTTTCATCTCTGACAAAACCCTCATCATCAATATAGCCTATCGGTTTTCCATCCGGTCCGTAAGCAATCCGGCGCTTGTTTGGATCAGCCGATTCTAAATTTGAAAATCCCGAAGATGATGTTGAAGCGTCACAAAAATTACAATCTTCTTTTGTAATAGCGTTGCCGTCAACGGGAACTTTTTCCGCTTTTGCATTTTGCGCGCTGAGATTAAGCTCATGCCACGAAACAATAAAGTTATTTTGCACATTTCCTGCCACAACAGGCGCCCACTGCATAATCACGTTGCATGTTTGATTGCCTCTGAGCTCGGCGCTCGTACAATTGTCCTGAAACGTAAATCCGTCAAAAGGCGGCTCTGCAAGCTTGACCGAAACAATTCTGATTGCAGCTTTGCCGTTTGTTCCGATGGTTAAAACATTTTTTGCCTCCGTACCTAAAACAACCTGCCCCATATTAATCGGATTTGGGGTTGTTGTAATCGGCTTTTCCTGACCTGCAATTTCATCAAATTCGATTTCGTCTGTTAAAGGTGCGATATTAACCTGCTCGCCAAGCACATCATCATCAGCCGTAAAAACGGGTTCTTGAAATTCATCATTTGGCGTCTTGCTTGAAAACAAAAGCAAAAGACCGAACAAAAATGCCACAAAAGAAATAATACCGATTATCAAAATGATACGATTTGTTTTGCGAACATAGCTTTCTGAATGTGTCAATTGTTCTGTCGGCATAAGCACCTTCTTTTGTTGTTATTGAATCCGAATTACGCTGCAAAATACCCCGTTTCGACCGAGTTGATTGCAAATATCATCACCGACATCGATTGACGACACGGGGCCTATTCTTAAATGGAACAGCTCTTTACCCTGTCCGTCCGCCGGCGCATCAACAGAATAAAACGGCTGATAACCTTTAAGCGTTGAAGCATAGCGTTTAGATAAATCCGTCCACAAATTTTCAAGTTTTGTGACATCTGCATCCGTTCCGAGCTCAACAGAAATATTGGCCGCATCATCGCCTTCAAAACCGATACCGTATTTATAGCTTGAAAGCGAATCGGGCATGTCTATTCTGTTTTCACCCGGTTGCAATTTATACATTTTGCGATATTGTGAAGAATATTTTGTATTTTCACCATACTGACCACCGTTATGGAAGGCATATTCCGGCACCAAAAGCTCGCCGTTTGAGCCCATATTGATATCATATTCACCCATAAGCGACGGGTCACCGTTTTGTGTCCGCCACATTGAAGCGGCACGCTCATCCGTCATTGACCCCGTTAAATTAAAGCCCTGAACCTCAGAATCCTTGCCGTATCCGCTTTTATCCGAAGGCAAAGCCGGCGGCACATCCCAATCATTTGTTTTGGCAGCAATGTCATACATACCTGCATCATCTGAACGGCGCAACTTCAAACAAACGATGCGTTTACCGTTTCTAAGCACCATATCACCGACACCCTCAACAACAATCAAACGGTTGTTCGGCCCCTTTGCCCTAAAGCCGACCGGTGTTTCAACCCGCTCGACAATTAAGGTGACAATCGGACGCTGTGTCATATTTAAGGCTTTTTCACCTAAATCGATATACGTAAAGATATCATCGCGCCAAACACGCTCCGGTGCAATAACAACATCTTCCGGATTAGGCACATAAACCTCAACGTCAAATTTAAATTGTGAAGGATCAAGCGGAATACTTTGAATCCAGTCCTCTTTTTGATACCGGCGCGTAAAAGTCGAATCAACGGACATATTGCCGCTGTTGCCGTATTGGCTTGCATTTAATCTGCCGCCGAGGCTTGAACCGCTACCATTGCCGCCGGCCGATTTTCCGGGCGTTTTTTTTTGATTATCAACAACCTCAATATCAATCACCGAGTTTGTGAGACGCTCTGTATTCACACCCTCGCTTCTGACATAAAAAACATATTTATTGCCTGAACGGCCAAAAACCATCACATTTGTATCCACGCCAACCGTAGTTGAACCCGGCGTCGGATACAAAAGCAACGTATTCGGACCCGTAATTTCACCATTAAACGTGCTCTCATCACCGATATAAACATTTTCCAAAAGTTCCCATTCCGGAAAATTAATCAGCGTCAACATACCTGTTCTCAATCTGACGGGAAGCACCAAATCAGGCGACCAATAATATTTTGAATAAGCCGGTTTTGTTTGGCCTTCACCTAAATTTTGCAACGGATCAAGCCACGCATTTTGCATCATACCGAGTGAACCCATGCCGGCATAATCCAAATTCATGGGCTGATACATACCTTGTGACTGATTAGCGTTTTGATCGAGGCTGTCCATTGTTGCTTGCGCAAAAGCCTTTGCACTGAGCAAAACCAATCCTAAAAACAGCGAGATATTTAACAAATAACGTTTCATTGACGTTTTTCCTTTCTATTCAACCTTATTGTGTGAAAGCGAATAAGCCACAACCGTAAATCCGATCGGATTATTCAGTCTTTCACCATACTTTACCGTTTTTTTGCGGTATGCAATTTTAAGCGAGGCGGTCCAATAATCAATTTGCGGAGCCGTTGAATCGGGATACATATCCCTCGTTTCATATTCAACCTGCCACAAACCGCGACTAAGCTCATTAACCGTCATAATCCGCACAATGCGAATCAATCCTTTTGTACGGATGATATCAAGCGCACGTTTTGCCGTTTTATCAACAAATGCCTGATAAATCGCCGGCGAAGACATTTCCTGCAACTGACTGCCTGGCATCCAGCGCGCTTCCATCTCCTGAACATCGTTCACAAATGCCGAACGAAGCAAAACATATTCTCTGACAAATACTTCCGTAATCGCTTTTTGATCTTCCATATTGCTTAACGGGACAATGTCATAAACCTGCTCTTCCTTATTTTCAAAGGTAAGCAAAAACGGCTCTACCCGATAAAGCGGAACAAGTTGCGTGATGGCTAAAATTAAGACAAAATTGCAGCAAAAACTGATAGCGGCAATCACGGCAAACGCTCGCGCCGTCCACAAATAACGCTTTTCAGAAGCATTGACGACTACAACATCTTCTGATTTTTGAGGTCTGCGCGGGGCACGCTTTTGCTTTTGCGGTGCATTTTTCGAGCCGATTAATTTTCGCTCAACATTATTAACACCTAATTGGTCTGCCATCTTAAGCCCCTTATATCATTGCCACAAACCAATCGGGCAAATTTTTATCAAGCTCAACTTCCATGCACGCACACGGCGAAAGCTTCAATTCATTGACATCTTTACCGATACCCACCGGCTCCGGCTCATAATAAGAACCGCAACCCGACAACATCAATACGGCAAAGCATAACAATACTTTTTGATACATTGCAAAATTCCTTTATGTCATGACCTTTTCATGTTATTCTTTTTTTATCAAAAAGTCTAACATGATTATTCTCAAATCCCCAACTTATCACAGTTTAGAGATTATCTTAAATTGTAGCATACAACGAAATAGTTAACATTTGTTAAATCAAAAAATTCTTCTTATTTTTTTAATTTGTGCCTTAACATGATAAAATTTTGATATAGGTTTTGAACACAAGTTGCTGAGATTTTATATCTCCAAGCACGAATTCTCTCCCGGCGCCCAAGTAAAGCTCCTGAAAATTACCGACAAACGGACAATCAGGCTCTACATTGACGAGCATCAGCTTTGCAAAGAGGCGCAAAAAATGCTCCTCTCTTAAAGTTAAACCCTCGGTTTGAATACCGAGGGTTTTTGCTAAAAAAACGTACATAGGCAAAAACTTTCAAGCAGTAACCTGCCGCAATAAATAAAAACGCGTTTAACATGCGTTAATGCGCTGAAAGTTTTGAGCGATGTGTACAAAAAAGCATACA
>CADAAN010000043.1 GCA_902785935.1 uncultured Pseudomonadota bacterium | reverse complement strand
GATTTTAATTTTTTACCTCTTTTTAAGCTTGATCTTTATCAACAAATCGCAAGCAACAGAATGTTATCATGGCTATTTACAAACATGTTATGAATGGAACCCGGGTGTCAAAGACAACTGCGGGCAGGGTTGCACCTATACTTATGACGCGGCGAGCAGAACTCTTTTTGTTAAGGCTGAAGGAGATAATGCGACGATAAGCGCCGGCGCTTTTATGCCGTATCAATATCAAACGGATACGAATAAAAAAACTTTTCCGAGTGCTGATGGTGATATAAAGGTCGATAATGTTGAAATTGACGGCATATTTAATATCGGTAGCTACGCATTTTTGGGCTTAGGCGCAAATATACAAGGGAAAAACGGACAACTGCTAACAGCTCATGTTGATAGGGAAGTATTCTTGAGCAATACTCTTTCGGGTGATATTGTGATTGACCATCTGTCGGACGAGGCAAATTTATTTAATGGATCACAACTGAGTGAAAACGTCACCATTTATTGCAAAGAAAAAAGCACCGAACAATGCCGTGATTATATTGTCAATTCTTGCAACGAACAAAGTTGTAAAGAATATACTTCTACCTTACTCAGCAACGATTCTTTATTTTCACGGATGCCCAGTCATTGTGCGGTGCCGAGTTCTTCATCCGGTTGCAGTCGTTGTGATAATGGATTCGCGCTTTCAGATAGCGGGTGCGTTTGTCCGTCAAACCACCGATTAAACGGCAAAACTTGCAATCGTTTAATTTACACCACTGATGAGGCCAATGCCCTTGCGGGCGAGACAAATACTTTCTCGATTCGCTATCGATAAAAAAAAAGATTTTATGTGCCAAAGTGTTGCAAAAAAAGGGCTTAACCGCTTTTTTAAATTATTTACTTAAAATTTTGTTCATACCGATAAAGTTTGAACACGATTCGATGCCGTTTTCAATTAAAACTTCAACAGCTTGGGTTGAAATATCAACGGCTTTTTCAATGATTTGCATATCCGCTTTTGAAAAATGACCCAAAACATAGTCAATGACCTCTTTTTGCGGCCGGCCGACACCGATTCTGATGCGGTTGTATTGCGGCGTGATTGCGGCATCAATGCTTTTAAGGCCGTTATGTCCGCCGTTGCCTCCGCCGATCTTTGCACGCAATTGGCCTAAACTCAAATCGATATCGTCGTGAATAACAATTACATTTTCAGGCAAAATTTTATAAAAAAGCGCCGCTTTAACCACACTGTTGCCTGATAAGTTCATGAAAGTTTGCGGTTTGAGCAAAAAAACTTTTTCTCTGCCGATTTGGCCTTCGGCAATCAAACCGTCAAATTTGCTTTTAAATGGCGAAAAACGATAGCGGCTGAAAATTTCATCAGCCGCCATAAAACCAACGTTGTGACGGGTATTTTGATATTCCGTTCCCGGATTTCCAAGCCCGACCAGTAAAAACATCTAAATGATACCTTAGCGTAAAAAGTCAACGTGAATAGGCATATCCGTCACAGGATGAAATTGAATATCCTGGCATTTAACCTTTTCCGTCTTGCCTTCAATATCAAGGGTGATTTGTGTTGTAAAAAGATCAGATAAATCCAAAGCTTTTTTAAGCTCAACGGGATCAAGACTGATCATCACGGGGTCTTTTTTACCACCATAAATAACGGCAGGAATACGGCCCTCACGACGACATGCACGAGCTGCCCCCTTACCTGCTTTCTCACGCTTTAACGCTTTAAATGTAATATTTGACATATTTTTTTCCTTATAAAATGTATTAAACTTATTTTTAGGCAAACCTCCAGGGGTGTTTGCCTAAAAGCTCTCTTTTTATACAACGTTATTTTTTAAATGCAAGCATTTTTTTATTTTAAGACAACATTTGCTTAAAACGACAATTTTTATTTTGGTACTTGTTTTTTATTTTATATTCGTGTAAACTGCGTAGTGTTCAAAATATATACCATGGAGATAAAAAATGTCCGAGATTGCATTGACCAACAAGCAAAAGGTTAAAAACTTCATTGAAACAAAGCGTTTTGATTTATTTATCCTGGCACTGATTTGCCTTAATTCCGTTATTTTGGGAATGATGACATCTGCTTATTTTGAAAATAATTTCGGTGCGATTTTATTTTTACTCGATAAGCTGTGTTTAGCTATTTTTATCGTTGAAATGGCCTTGAAACTTTATGTCTATGGCAAAGATTTTTTTATCTCAAGGTGGAATACTTTTGATTTGACGATTGTGGCCGTTTCGTCCTTTGCAATTGCATCTCCGTTTATTATATTCAGAGCATTTCGACTGTTCCGAATACTCAAATACATCAATCGGTTTTCAAGATTGAAACGAATTGTTGCCGTTTTTAAGGCTTTATTACCCAACTTTGTCGCATTTGCATTGGTTTTTGGTGTATTTTTATATGTTTTTGCCATTATGGCTGTCAATTTGTTCGGTGACCATATCTTAAATTTTGAAAATTTATCAATTACAATTTTGACCCTTTTGCAAGTTTTTACGCTTGACGGTTGGGCACAAATTACACACACTGTGATGAATTTTTATCCGCATTCATGGATATTCTTCCTGTCTTATTTGGCAATTTCCGTTATGTTGCTTTTGAGCTTTATAATGAGCCTTGTTGATGAAATCGTTAAAAAAGATTTGTCATACAGATACGCACCGCGTGGTCATTCTAATTTTGACCAAAGAAGAAAAAAAGAACTTAAAAAGTAAAAAAATGACGCTTTAAGGCGTCATTTTTCTTCATCTTTTTTATTATAAAGTTCTTTTTCAAGCTCTTCATAATCGGCTTCGTCCAGTTCTTCAGCCGGTACGGCATAACTACCGTCGAACCATCGACCTAAATCAATATCAGCACAGCGTTTAGAACAAAACGGACGATATTTTTCATCATCGGTTAATTTGCCGCATATCGGGCACTTGTGAAGAAAAACCATTATTTTTCAACCCTGCCCGTACCCTGGCACGTCGGACACTCGATGGTGTACATATCTATCAGCGAGGGTCTGCGACGTTGACGCAAAATTTCGATGTTACCGGCTTTGCTCAAACCTAAAACCCTGCTACGGCACGGATCATCCGCAAGTTCTGTTTCCAAAAGGTCAATCACCGGTTTCATATACTGATATTCTTTGTTTCCGGCAAAATCAATAATAATCTTGCCCGACAAATTTTTAAGCCTGATTTGACGTGCAATTTCTAAGGCTGCCTCATTGTTAAGCTCGTATATATTGGCACCTGCACGCAATGCATTGCTGTCAACATCAATCATTATGCCGGCAAGTGTCTGTTCAATATAAACCTTTCCGCCTGATTTTAGGGAAGATGTGCAATTCAAGGCCTCAACAATCTGATCCTCAAGACCATATGTTTCAAACGCTTTTGCATCATAAATAACATCAATATCCGTCATAGAACGCACATCAGATTCCATCACATGATTGTTTGTTACAATTTTTTTGAGTGTGCTTTTATAACGGCGGATATATTCAAAAAGCGGATCTTCTCCGAAATATAAAAGAGATGGTGCTTTGGCGCTACGTGCGCGCATGCGGATTTCTTCATAAATTTTGCGCAATTTTTCCATTTCACCGGAAATAACTTCAGCCTCAAACTGAACAGCATCCGTACGAACAGCCCAACCTTCCTGTCCCTTTGTATTTGCAAAAACGGTTGAGCGGCAAAAGCGCAACTGATTGCTGTCCGTAATGCGCTTTGAAATATCTATGCCCATCTTTAAGGGTTTATAAACAACCGTTGTGCCGACAAGCTGAATATTGCGTATCAGCTTGGCCCCTTTTTCGGCGTGTTTTTCTTGAGAAACTTGAACAACAACGCTTTGGCCCTCAGACAAATTAACGTCACGTTCGTCAAATTCATTGACATTTAAGAAGCCTTCAACCGTATCGCCGATATTAACCTTAAAACCGATACCACCATTTGAAAGCTCTAATTTGTGTGTCAAACGACCAAGATAAACATTGCCCTCAACCGGTTGACTTTTATCAAATGTATCAAACTCAACCAAGCGTCCGCTATCCAAAATGGCTAATCTGACAACATCATTTTTCTTTTCATAAACAAGCGTATCTGCTTTCATTTAATTCCAGCTCCTAAAAGTAAATTTCGTGTTTCGTACAAAGGCAAACCGACGATGCCCGTAAATGAGCCGACCATATTTTGCACAAAGCCGGCTAATCTTCCCTCAATTTTATAACCGCAAACGCCGACCCATTCATTGCTTGCGACATAAGATGCAATTTCTTCTTCATTCATGCGCTTCATAGAAAGGCGCGTTGTCACAGTGCGCTCCGTTAGTGTTCCGTCTTTTCGTATCAAACAAACAGCGCTGATAACCTTATGGTTGCGCCCCGACAAAAGTTGCATCACTTTGGTCTGTTCTTCGGCATTTTTAGACTTATGAATAATTCTTAAACCCACCGTAATAATCGTATCGGAGGCTAAAATATTTTCATTCGGACGCAACAAGGCAACTGCTTTTGCTTTTTGATAAGCCATACGGCGCACATATTGAAGTGGCCTTTCGTGAGCCAGCTCACTCTCATCAATATCTGCAGCCAAAATCTCTTTCGGCTCAAAATCAATTTGTTCAAGCAGGCGTTTGCGCTGCGGTGAAGATGAGGCAAGTATAAAATCTTTTGCTATCATTTTATTTTTTAAGCTTCATCGTCATAAGTTTTTTCCATACGTTCATGGCGCTCCTGCGCTTCGATGGAAAGTGTTGCAATCGGGCGTGCTTCCAAGCGATTGATACCGATAGGCTCTCCTGTCTCTTCACAATAGCCGTATGTCCCATCTGAAATACGTTCTAGCGCCTCATTGATTTTTGTAATCAGTTTACGTGCTCGATCTTTTGTACGTAGATCAAGTGATTTATCTGTTTCAAGTGCGGCTCTGTCGATGTCATCGGGCTGGTTTAAGCCGCCTTGACGTAAATCTTCAAGCGTATCTTCAGATTGTGCAACCAAAGATTTTTTCCATGCTTCTAATTTTTGCCTGAAATATTCAAGTTGCATATCGCACATGTATTCTTCATCTTCACTCGGTTTATAATCTGGCGGAAGAATAATTGAATCAACCATTAAAAAATCTCCTTATAAAAAAATAATGGTTTAAAGCTAACAATTTTTATGCGTACTTCAAGTATTTTTGTAAACATAACCACAATATTTAGTTAAAATACCATTTGATTGTATTTGTGTACCCGTTTCTGCTGCACGCTTCCAAAGCCTGTTCTACCGTTGTCGGCAATTCATACTCATCGCTTTCTTGTCCGGTAATCGGTGAATAATTCCACATAAAAGTTTTACTATTATTGATGACCATGTGGTCTAAATCTGAGCCTTCCAAAAAATTCCAATCTTTAAGTGCAAGTTGTACACAGATATCGGTTGGGAGTTCCTTAAAAGTGATAGAAAATAACAAGCCGTCTTCCTCTTTACTGATTTCAGCCGCACCGTCAAAAATATGGTGCATTTTTTGGCTGGCACATTTACAAACCTGTTTGCCGTCTTTTTCTTCACACTTTGTCTTCGGCATCATAGAATGAGGACCCGCCCTGTCGGCACATAAGTCATCTAATTTGAGATCATTATAATTACCGTCCGCGGCATAACGCATATTGATTGCTTTTTTTAAATCAACAAGTTGTTGCTGAATTTGACTTGATTCATATTTATAAAAACCTCGGCTGACCGCTGCGGCAAAACCGACCGTAATTGAAATCATGACCATAATGTATGACAAAACTTCAACAAATGTACGCCCGCCTTGGTCGCTGTATTTATCCGTTTTCATCTTCAAATCCTT
This sequence comes from uncultured Pseudomonadota bacterium, assembly GCA_902785935.1. GTDB lineage: Bacteria > Pseudomonadota > Alphaproteobacteria > RF32 > CAG-239 > UBA1254. Next base: position 15,799 of record CADAAN010000043.1, on the reverse strand, counting down.
CTTTTTTTGCCTTCACGCAATTATATTACAAAAAAAACTTTAAAACAAGAAAATTTACTTTATTTTAATCTGATTATGTGATACAAAGGTTATCAATCAATTAAAGAAAGGCTTGAAATGAATAAATATTTTTTAGGTGTACTTTCAATTTTTTCTCTCTTAAGTTCAAATGCTTTGGCGCAAAATACCTATACGCCTTATGTCGGTATCGGCGCGGCGTATCATGTTGCAAAAGTTTCAAAAGCAAAGCCGCATTATTTCGGCGGAAATCTTCAGCTTGGTACAATGTATAATCCCTATTTTGGCACTGAGCTGTTTTATGAACAAACCGCAAGCGATACAAAAAAAATGACGGATACGCAAAAGCTCAAAACATCATATCGCACATACGGTCTTGATGCTTTCGGGTATTTGCCGCTCGGTTGTGACAATCGCTTTTCCGTTTTGGGAGGTATTGGTTTAGGCCATTATGTCACACGTCAAAAGATGAGTGGATATAAACATAAAAATAACAGCGGCTATGCCTATCGTTTTCATGTCGGCGCAATTTATCATTTAAGTGAACACATTGCTCTTCGTCCGATGGCAAGCTATGAAACGTTTAAGCATATTTCAAACTTCAACCATCAGTTTTCTTACAGCGTCAGTCTGAGATATTATTTCACGGAGGGCAAATAATATGATTAAAAAAGTACTTATTCCTTTTGTTTTGGTTATTGCGATTTTATCCGGGCTTTATACCTTAAAAACGATAACTTCCGAACCTGTCGTCATGTCTGACAAAGCTCCCGCAATCGGCAAAAAAACAGCACCTAAAGTTTATACCAACAAGATATATACTTATCAAGCATCTGATTTAAAGCCGGAGTGCGTGCTTGGCAGTCCGATGGCTTGCGCCGTGGAATATGCGATTAAATGCACCTTAAATCCTGATTTTGCAGATTGTCGTGATTCAAAATTGCCGAAGTTTATATTTATGTCAGATGAGTCACTTAAGCGTCCGACACAGATGAGCTTTAAGATTGCAAAGATCAAACCGATTAATGATGATTTGGTTGAAATTCATACGGACAGCTCTTGCGACGGCAATTGGTTCGGGCTTTGCCAAGGGCGCATTATTTATGTTCTTGTACCCTCAAACGATTCTTGGCGCGTCAAAGACATCTATGCTATCGAAATTTAGGAAAGTCCGATGGCAGAATTTTTAAGCGAAATTGATTATGACGGCTTGATTAACAAAAATCTTTTAGGTGTTGTAAAAGATGCCTTAAAGATTGCATCCGATCAAGGTCTTCCGGGGGACAACCACTTTTATATCACTTTTAAAACAAACGCAGTCGGCGTCCAATTGCCTCGGATGCTTCAGATCCAGTATCCTGAAAATATGACGATTGTTTTGCAACATCAATTTTCAAATTTAAGTGTTGACGATGAAAAATTTTCGGTTGAACTTGTTTTTGGCGGGGTGCCTTATACGCTTGTTATTCCGTTTGACAGCGTGACGTATTTTGCCGATCCGTATGCAAAATTCGGTCTGAGCTTTGAGGCGGTTAAGCACGCTTCTAAATTAGAGGATATGGATATCAAGCAAACTGCACAACACTCCAAAGCCGCACCGGCAGAAGTCATTTCCATCGACAGTTTTCGGAAAAATAAATGAAAAAAATTTCGGTCATGATTGCCGGCAGGCATGCCACAAGTTTAACCCTTGAAAATGCATTTTATGACGCCTTAAAACAAATTGTCAAAACACAAAAAACAACCATCACGGATCTTGTAACAACAATTGACCAATCGCGTGAGGATATGTCGCTTTCAAGCGCACTGAGAGTTTATATCTTAAAGTATTTTCAAGAAATCAGCAAAAAATAAATAAAAAACTGAATAAAACTAAAGTTGATATTTTAATCCCCCCATCCCCCTTACATGACGTAAGGGGGAGAACAATAAGGAAGATCGCTTGACGGCCAAACTGATGCTGGCTAAGCGATGACGTTTGTTGTTTATCTGTCCCTGATGCTGAAAGTATTTATCCTGCCCGCCACCTGATTCGCCTCGTCGATGGTGTAAATACTTTTTTTTATATAATCACCCGATAAAATATCATTTGCGCTGTTATACCAGTGGTTTTTATAAAAAATTTTGTCGCCCTCTTTTTTATAGGTTGTCACCTTAACTGTTTTGCCTAAATCTCTTTTCCATTGCACAGCGGCATCGCACTGGTCAGCTATGGTTTCGTTGCAATAAAGATTTTCAATAGAAGAAGAGCTATAGTCTTTAGATCCAAACGTGGTTGGATCGATGTTCTTGACGCCTTCGGGGATAACCCAATTTTTAATTTTTGTGCTTGAAAAAACCTGACCTTCCAGTCTGGTCATTCCTTCCGGAATATCACTAACTTCTTGTAAAGACCAGATACAAAATGCATATCGTCCAATGCTGGTTAAACTGCTCGGCAAATCAACACGAACCAGACTTGTATTATGAAAAGCCTCTCCTTCTATTGTTTTTAAGCCTTCAGGCAGGCTCACTTCTGTTATTTTAATATCTTCAAAAGAATGATATCCGATAGAGGTTATACCGCTTTCAATAACAACTTTTTTTATTTCGTTATTAAACCGCCACGGCGCATATTCGGGATTTGTATTATTACCTTCAGATCCATATCTGGTGTATGATTTTATTTTGGCTTCTGTCGTGCTGTCAATCGGTTTAATTGTTAAAGTATCCCCTTCAATGATATATGTACAATTTTCTCCGCATGAAGGTAAATCGTCGGCTGATGCATTAAAGCTTAAAATCAAGCCCAAAATCAAAATATATTTCTTCATATTTTTTCTCCTGTTTTTTATCATTATGCTGAACCCCTCATCGTCATCCCGAACTTGTTTCGGGATCCCTTAGATGTTGAAACAAGTGGAGCGCGACAAACTTGCTCATCTTTGATTCCTTTAATGACGGGTTTCGAGTCCTTTCATAACGTTATTGTTAAACTAAAAAAAATCACTTCAGAAAATTCCAAAGTGGGAGCCGCTCTCTTATTCGTCGTTAAAATAACGCTTATCTCAAGAACTCCCTTTTAGGAGTTTATCTCGGAAAGTGTTTTACGAACACCGCAACCATTTTGGTTACGCTTTGATTATCTCACCAAAAAATCAAAATGTCAAACAAAAATTTTTTATATCAGCATTATTGAATTAAAGCGGCTGCTTATTATCTTAAAAGCAAAAATTGATAGGATATGAGGTATATTCATGCTCAAAAAAAGTTACATTTTCACAATTGCCGTTTTGCTTGTTTTAGCATTTGCCGCAGGCTTTTGTTCCGTGCGCTTTTTTTCTTTGGCAAAAAATCAGCCCCCTGCGCAGGAAAAACAAGATACGCTTTTTTATCATGCCCAATTTTTAAAACCCGAAGATAAAGAAATCACGCAAGAATATATCGGCTATGTTGTTCCCGTTCATGAAGTTCAGATTAAACCCTATATCTCAGGATTTATTGAAAAAATTAATGTCAAGGGTGGTCAAAGTGTCAAAAAAGGCGATGTACTTTTGATGCTTAAACAAGATGAATATATCGCTTCTCTTCAATCAGCCGAGGCGGATATATTAAAAGCCAAAGCAAACCTGACAAATGCTTTGAATTATTTTAATCGCCTCAAAAAAGCCGGGAAATCCATTTCACCGACCGAACTTGAAAATGCCGAAGCCGCTTATTTACAATCTTCAGCTTCTTATGAACAAGCCAAAGCGGCATATGCAATGGCAAAGGTCAACTATGATTATACCTTTATCACTGCCCCGATTGACGGTGTCGTCGGTGATGTCGCCTTAACACGCGGCAATTATATTTCGCCGGCCGGCGACGGCCTTTTAAGCATTGTGCAATACAATCCGATACGCGTTGTTTTTTCTATTTCGGATAAAGAATATTTGCGCGAGCTTGAAAAAAAAGCGCCTTTTGATGATGAAAAACTGTTTTTATCATTGCCGAACGGCAAAATTTTTGAAAATGAAGGCGTTTATCGCTATATGGACAATCATATCAATAAATCAACCACGTCCATCGCCGTTTTTGCCGATTTTATCAACGACGGAAAAGTCTTAACGCCGAATACCTATGTAACGGTTTTAAGTAAAAATACGTTAAAAAATGTTGTGCCGGTTCAAAAAAATCTTGTGACACTTGAAGATGACGGAAATTTTATTTATCTCATCCGCGATAAAAAACTGGTGCGCCAAAAAGTAGATATCCTTACAACACTTGGCGAAACATTTGTACTGAAAAATGATTTTAAAGCGGGCGATGCCGTCGTCACCGACAGTGTCAATGCTCAAGATATCGGCAAAACAGCAGATATCATCAACAACAATCAAAAGGCCTAAAAAAGATGTTTTCAAAGTTTTTTATCGACAGACCGCGTTTTGCCATCGTTGTTTCTATCGTGATGGTGCTTTTAGGACTTTTGGCACTTGCCGTTTTGCCCGTTTCGCAATATCCTGAAATCACACCGCCGCAAATTGTTGTCAAGACGACTTATCCGGGCGCAAATGCAAAGGTTTTGGTCGACACGGTGGCCGCCCCGATTGAAAATAAAGTCAACGGCGTTGAAAATATGCTTTATATGTCTTCAACCTCTGATGATGGCGGAAACTACAATTTAACCGTAACATTTGATGTCGGCGCAAATCCCGATATTTCACAAGTCAAGGTGCAAAACAGGCTTCAACAGGTCACCTCTGAATTGCCTGCTATCGTCAACGAACAAGGTATAGATGTCACAACACGCAATCCGAATATTTTGGGATTTTTGGCTTTACGTTCGCCGAATAACTCTTATTCCTCGCTCTATTTAAGCAATTATGCTTATGAAAATATCAAAAATCCGCTTTCGCGCGTCAAAGGTATCGGCGATGTAACAATTTTCGGCCCGCAATATGCCATGCGCATTTGGCTTGACAGCGTTAAATTAACGGCACTCGGTTTAAGTTCGACAGACGTCATAAACGCCGTCAAAACCCAAAATGTTCAGGCATCTGTCGGCAGTATCGGCGCGGCACCCTCTCCCGAAAGCAATTTAATCACGCTTTCATTAACGGCAAAAGGGTTGCTATCTTCGGTCAAAGATTTTGAAGAAATTGTCGTTGCGACCTCAAAAGACGGCGGCGTTGTGCGCCTTAAAGATGTGGCTGATATTGAGCTCGGAGCAGATACATATGCCTTAAAATCGGCTTTTAAAAATGCACCGGCCGCCATTATCGCCCTCAACCAAACGCCAAACTCGAACTCTTTGGATATTATGAAACGTATCAGAAAAGAAGCCGCCGAACTTTCTAAAAGTTTTCCTGAAGATATGACACTTGAGGTGGCATACGATTCGACGGCTTATGTTTCAGCTTCAATTGCGGGTATTATTGAAACGCTTATTATCACATTTGCTTTGGTGGCTGTTGTGACATATGTTTTTTTGCAAAAATTAAAAACGACACTTATTCCGCTTTTGACAATTCCGGTTTCGCTGATTGCAACATTTATTGTGGTTTATTTGCTTGGTTTTGATATCAATATTTTGACGCTTTTTGCCTTTATTTTAGCCATCGGATTGGTGGTGGACGACGCCATTATCGTGGTTGAGCGTGTTGAATATTTGGTACAAAATGAAAAATTAAACGCTTATGACGCTTCCGTTAAAGCCATGAGCGAAATTTCAAGTGCAATTGTGGCCACAACATTTGTATTGCTATCCATTTTTATCCCTGTCGGATTGATGGCCGGCATCACGGGTAAAATTTATCAACAATTTGCCGTTGCAATTGCAACATCCGTTGTTTTTTCAGCCATCAACGCATTGACACTTTCACCGGCACTTTGCGCCATTTTCTTAAAAAATGATACGCACCGCGAAAACAGATTTTTCAGTATTTTTAATCGTTTTTTGAAAAAAAGCGAAGATGTTTATCTTAAATTCGTTACCTTTTTTTCAAGCAAACTGATGATGACTTTTGCGGCAATTATGATATCAATCGGGCTTGTTTTTATTTATTTTAAGACAACACCGACATCGTTCTTGCCTGAAGAAGATCAGGGCATTATTTTTGCAAACGTGCAACTTGACAACACAGCCTCACTTAATCAAACCGAAAACGTGCTTCGGGACCTGAGCAAAACAGCTCTTCAAACCGAAGGGGTGGATTATGTCGTCACCGTTGCCGGTTACAGCCTTTTGGGCGGACAGGGCGAAAATGTCGCACTTGGTGTAATCGGCCTTCAAAATTGGAGCAAACGCAAAGCAAAAAATCTTTCGTCCGAATCTTTGAGCGCCGCATTGAGCCGTGAATTTGCACACCATAAAAATGCCGACATCAATTTTTTTGCACCGCCTGCCATCCCCGGCATCGGTCAATCAGGCGGTTTGTCGTTTGAGCTTTTGGCACTTGACGGGGCAACAACGCCGAACGAGCTGTACAACAATTTAAGCAAATTTTTGCAAAAATTGAATGCCTCTGACGAAATTTCGTACGCATTCAGCACTTTTAAGGCCGATACGCCGCATATTTATCTTGACATTGATCGCACAAAGCTTGAATCTTTTCATGTACCGGTTGCCAATCTGTTTGAAACTTTGCAGAATAATTTAGGCTCGAGGTATGTCAACAACATCAGCTTAAACGGACAGGTCAATAAGGTGATTGTCGAAGCTGATTTTGATTATCGCCACAATTTGGAAGATGTCGAAAATCTTTATGTAACCTCTCTTGACGGTAGGCAAATAAAGGTCAAAAGTTTTGCCTCTGTTCAAACTGAGGTCAGCCCGAAAATCATCTCGCGATATAATCTATACAGCGCAGCCGCCATTACGGCTCAAAGCGCGCCGAATGTATCAAGCGGTGCGGCAATTGATAAAATCTTAGCACTTGCAGACCAAATTTTGCCAAAAACATTTCGCATTGCATGGACGGGGCTTTCTTTGCAGGAAGTTGAAGCACGCGGCTTGGCCGGCATTTTGATTGCAATGGCACTTGTGTTTTGTTATCTGTTTTTGGTGGCGCTTTATGAAAGTTGGATGCTTGCATTTGCCGTGATGTTTTCAACCGTTTTTGCTATTTTGGGGGCATTTGTCGGTTTACACGTCATGGGCGAAAGTTTAAGCATTTATGCCCAGCTCGGATTGATTATGCTGATAGGTTTGGCGGCAAAAAATGCCATTTTGATTGTCGAATTTACAAAAAATTATCGTGATGCCGGATATTCAATTTTAGAGGCTTCGCAAAAAGGGGCGGCAGAACGTTTTCGTGCCGTTTTAATGACGGCATTGACATTTATTTTAGGTATTTTTCCGATGCTTATTGTCAAAGGAGCCGGTGCAGCCTCACAACACGCCATCGGGACTTCGGTTTTTTTCGGCATGATTGCGGCAACTTTTGTCGGCATTGTCTTTATTCCGGCGCTTTTTGCATTTTTCGAAACCGTCAAAGAAAAATTTGCCCGTCCCGATAAGGAGAAAACAAATGCATAAAATTTTATTCATTTTTATTTTCGTATTGAGTGCTTGCACGCTCGGCCCCGATTTTAAGCGAAAAGACGTTTATGAAGACAAGCAAATATCTGACAGTCTTCATCTGAGCGGCCACACTTTAAAAATTGATCAAAAATGGTACGTTGACTTTCATGATGACAATTTAAATGCGCTTGTGGCAGAGGCTTTAGCAAACAATACCGACGTCATAGCCTCGATAGAAAAATTGCGTCAGGCGCGTACACTTTCCAAAATTTCAAAAGTCACATATTTACCGATGCTTTCGGCTCAAGGCGGCTATGATTATACCAAAGCCTCAAAAAATATCGGATTAAGTGCGAACAGCGATTATTTTACCATAGGCTTTGATGCCGAATGGGAGCTTGATATTTGGGGCAAAGGCCGGCGCTTAAATGAACAGCGTCAGGCTGAATTTGAGGGCGTTTATTACAGCCTTCAAAACATCAAAAATATCATAACGGCAGAAGTTGCAAGCACTTATTTTTCTTTGAGAACCCTACAGGAAAAGCGACGCATCGCACTCAAAAACTTAAAACTTCAGCGCGATATTTTTAAAACAATCGAAGATAAATATCAATCAGGTTTAAGCGCTGAAAGCACGTATCATCAAAGCGCCTATTTACTTAAAAAAACAGAATCGATGATTCCGGCATTAAATGAACAAATTGAAGCACAAAAAAATGCACTTGCCGTTTTAACGGGTAATTTGCCGAATGCGATAGATGCCAAACTCGAGACATCAAAACAAAATCCAATTCGGCAGGCCTATCGTTATAATCTCAAAAATCTGTTTGATTTACCCTCTGATATTATCCGAACGCGCCCGGATGTCAAGGCGGCAGAAAAATCAATGGCGGCTCAAAATGCAGCCATCGGACAGGCGATAGCTGATTTATATCCGAACGTCAGCATCAGTGCACTTTTAGGATTTCAAGCAAACAATGCATCGGATTTATTTTCATCTTCAAGCAAAACTTACGGCTATAATCCGTCTGCCGTATTACCCGTTTTCAGATGGGGACAGCTTCAAAATGCTGTTAATCTTGAGCGCGAAAAATTGCAGGAAAGTTACCAAAATTACCGCAAAACATTGCTTTCAAGCGTATCTGAGCTATCAAATGCAATGACAGCCGTTCAAAAACAATATCAGGCCAATAAATCTCATCAAAGCGCGGCCGCACATATGCGCAAAGCTTTTTATGCCGTAAAGGACCAATACGACAATGGTATTGTTGAATACGCCGTGTTGCTTGAAAGCGAACAGGATTTGCTTGACGCTGAAACGGATTTGGCTCAGTCAAACGGCGATATTTACCAAAAACTGATTGCGTTTTATAAGGCAACGGGCGGCGGCTATAATGACAAATAAAAAAATAAAAGCGCTCCTTATTTTTTTATTTGACATTCAGCTTCGATTATGCGATAATTAATACCAGATAGGCAATCTGACTTGTCTGTCAAGTACCCTGATAGGGTGCGGGGCTTTTAAAGAGCCTGGATAATGCACAGTGAAGGATAACGCTGTAGTTTTATGGTGTTTTTTTATTTTTAAAAACACATTTATCCCCGAAAAGTGATCGGGGAGCCGGTGATGAATGTACAGGGTTTAGACCTAAAGATTATCGGAGTCATTTTGCATTATCTGATTCTTTAACTCCCCGTCGCTCTTAAAAGGTGCGACTTTTTTTTGAGTCCCTTCTCGTCACCCCTCGAGCGAAGCGAGATAAGGGGTCCACAAAAAACAAACGTATCAACCTTTTTCAGGAGAAAATGCTATGAAAAAATCTGTTTTTATTTTAGCTGTGATATTATTTGTAATTTCAAACGGCAAATCACAAGCGATAAGTTGTTCAAGCACCGGTATTGATGAAAACTCAAATACGTGCGATTCGTGCGGAGAAAATTGTTCTTGGAGTTTTGATAACGGCGTTTTGAAAGTTAAGGGGGATATACAACCTTATCTCGATGGGGGTTATACTCCTTGGAAGAAAGCCGGATTGGGTGGACAAATCATAACGATAGATGCCTCACAAGTGACAAGTTTTAATACATCATCTTTTGAAGATTTAGTATGTGCCAAAACAGTTATTATGCCCCAAAATGTAACGACAATACCGCCTGAACTTTTTAGAAACTGTAATTCAATAGAAACGCTTGAAATACCGGACGCTGTCACTTCTATTGAACTTTCAGCACTCAGCAGGATGTTTGGGTTAAAGAGCCTGATTATGCCGGATTCCGTGACAGATATAGATTCTACAGCTTTTGATGAAACGGAAAATTTGACCATATATTGTACGGGAAATGTTGAGACTTGTAAGACAAACCTCGGAGATGCGCTGGCAAGCAAAGTGCAAGCCGCGTCTACAAAAAAAATCAACGGCGTCACGTATGTTTATGATAAAAACGGCAAACTCGTCACAACCTCAGGCCACCGCACAGAAAAACGCATTTATACGATTGAAGAGGCAAATGCTGTCGCGGGCAAGGTCAATTCGGTTAAAATAAGATACCGATAATTGTTTTGAAATAAGGCGTTCAAACCTTGAACAGACACGATATTCACAAAAAAAATATTTTTTTGATTTTTTTTGTTGACAAAGCATTTGTCTTGTTATATAGAAAAGTCTGTTCATATGCCGACATAGCTCAGTTGGTAGAGCAACTGATTTGTAATCAGTGGGTCGGGAGTTCAAGTCTCTCTGTCGGCACCAATTCAAAAAGAGCACCTAGAAAGGTGCTCTTTTTGGACCCACTTGGGTCGGGGCGAGGATAAAAAAACACTCTTAAATGAGTGTTTTTTTACCGCAGCGGTAGCTTCTGTTTTGTTTGCAAGAAGCGAGAGCGTAACGAAGCAAACATTACAGAAGCATTGACCGAAGCAAAAACTTTTTAAGTTTTTGCAAGAAGCAAGTCTCTCTGTCGGCACCAATAAAATCAAGGGTTTCAGAAAATTCTGAAACCCTTTCATTTTTCTGGTGCTACACTGGTGCTACATTTTAACGACGATTTTGTCTGTTATTTTTTTATTTTTATAACAAAAAACGCCTCAAAAACTGAGGCGTTTTTGATTGATAGAGCAATTATTATCTTGAAAGATCTTTCCTTGCCTCTCTGATAGCTTTTCGTTTTTCTTTTGCTGTCATCTTTGGCAAAACAACTCTCTCATCTTTACCTTCAGAAAGTTTATTTTCTTCTTCAATACGCTTTAACGCAACTTTCTTTAATACTTCATATTTTTTCGTACAATCCTTGCCTTTGTGCCAGTATTCTTGGCGGGTGACTGTTCCATCTTTATCATAATATTTCCATACACCCTCTTTTTTACCTTCTTTATAAAAACCTTCAACTTTCTTTTTACCATCAATTTTATCAAAAAACTCAGTATATGGACCATCTAAAACATCATCCTTAAAACAGGTTTTTGTGCCCAACTTGTAATCCCTATATTCTCTTCTACCATCTTTCCAGTATTCTTGATTGATGACTGTTCCATCATTTCCATAATACTTCCAAACACCTTCTTTTTTGCCATTTTTGTAAAAACCTTCAACTCTCTTTTTGCCATAAATTCTATCAAAAAACTCGGTATATGGACCATCTAAAACATCATCTTTATAGGTTGCTTTTATGTCTTTCATATGATCCCTATATTCTCCATTTCTTTTACCATCTTTCATGCCAAAGATCAATGGTGATCTAAAGGCCATATATATTTGAGCTTCTCCATTTACCGGAATATAAATCTCATCTTCATGACTATCATACTCGTCGTACCAATAACGGTAAGCATGATGAGAAACAAGTTCATCATCTACAAAAGTTTGCCAGCATTCGTAATCGCGACCGGGCTCCATAAATTTGCGGCAAAGCGAATCTCTCTGCGAAACGATTTTTCCTCCTGTCAGTTTACCATTTTTAATTTTTCCCCTATCACGAAAACCTCTCCAGGAACTTCTCCTATCTACAAAATCATAATATCCCTCATACTCTTTTGAATCCTTAAATTCCATATCATAAATTGTTCTATCTTCCGCTCTCAACGTGATATGTTTAAACTCTCCATTTTCTTTAACCACATCGGATCTTACTATATCTTTAAGGAATTTATATAAAGAGAGCTCGCGTTTAGGCACACTCTCGCCTATAAATTCTAAGAATGAAGCAAGTTCTTTAAGACCATAAAAATGTTCTTTTGTAGGTATGCCATCATTATATTCCCTTTCAACTGATATCTCTCCTTTATTAGTATATATTTTTTCTAAGCCATCTTTTTGCCCGTCTTTCCAATTCGTTGTTCTTTTAATGTCTTTAGAGCCTTCAAAATATTCTATTTCTTCACCATCTTTCTTTCCATCTTTCCAATGAGTCACTCTTTGAATAAGATCCCCAAAATATTCTATTTCTTCACCATCTTTTTTGCCATCAGGTGTTGTTTGATAGGTTGACAACAAAAATTGACTATCCACATCATAAACACTGATTTTATGATATCCATTTTCCAACACTTCATCTTTGGTATAGGTCTTGCTCATCGTTCAAAATCCTTTTTGAAAAAGTTATTATACTATTTTGTCTAAGTGTAACATAAACGGTGGTTTTTGTAACACGCTTGAAAAGCTGTTCAAAAAAAATCATTCAAATGCTTACAAAGCCTTATAGCTCTAAGGTTATCAAAGCATTTAAAAATTTTTCAAAAAACGCAAAAAAATGGGTTGATTTAAACCACCCTTTTTTTGGGCCTTTAAAAACAATCAAAAATATCGTCATTTCAAATAAATACTTATGATAAGCGTGATGAAGCGCACACTTTGTCATGCCTCGCTGAGGCTTGAAAAGCCGAATGCGTCAAAACAAAGACGTCATGCCTATTTTTCAGTTCAACTGAAAAATTCAAGGCATCTTCAAATTATTAAATAATCGGAAGACCCCTTGAAATTTTTGTTATCACAAAAATTAGGGGTGACATTACCAAACAACAAAAGGACTTATAAAAAATGATTTATGCATACATCAGAAAAAGCACCGAGAAACAAGAGTTTTCACACATGGAATTTGAAATACAAAATTATGCTGATACACATAAGCTAAAAATTGATCAATGGATAGAAGAATCAATTTCATCTCGCAAACCTTTGCATCAAAGGAAACTCGGCAAACTCTTAAACGAATTGCAGGCAAACGATGTTTTAATCACGACGGAATTAAGTCGTATCAGCAGAAATGTGACTGAAGTGTTTTCAATCCTTCAAATATGCTTGAACAAAAGTTGTCAGGTCATCACCATCAAAGAAAACTATCATTTGGGAAATGATTTGCAAAGCAAAGTGCTGGCCTTTGCGTTTGGCTTGTCGGCAGAAATAGAACGCAATCTCATTTCACAGCGCACCAAAGCGGCTTTAAGTTCTAAAAAAGCACAAGGCGTCAAGCTCGGCAGACCTGTTAATGCTTTGAACAAAGAACTCAAGCTCTCCAAAAACATCAAACGCATACAAAAGCTTACGAATAAAGGATTAGCACAAGCCGAGATATCCCGAATCCTTAAAGTCAAACGACACACTCTCTATCGTTTTATCAAAAGGATGGAATTGTAGCATTCTATTCTTGCTCGTTATCTTTGCTCTTTTGCTCAAGCTCCAAAAAGCGGTCAAAGTCACTCACATAGAGTTTGTCTTGGATAATGCGGTATTTTTCAAACTCACTTTGGGCATGCAATTTCGCAATTTCTGCCGACACTTTACCAGCATCCTGCAGAACATCATAATCCATAAAGCTCAAAAAGCCGTTGAGTTTTTCGCTCCAGTCATGCATCGTCATCGGAATGTGGCGTTCTGCTTGCATTTCTGCGTAATCCAAATATGACGAGACAAGGCGTTCAAGCTGTCGTATTTCTTTTTCCGCCAAATAATTCTTGGCAATACTGACATCATACTTCTGGATTTTGCCGTCAGGGTATGCTTCCCAAGTGGTCAGCCCCATATGTTCTTTTTTGGCATCGGCTCTTTCCATAATGAGCTCGGCTGCCGTGTGTCCATGAACACTGTGATGCAGTTTGTTTTGAACGCTTGCAAAAAAGGTTTGTGTTGCCTTTGCTGTCGGATCATAATCCAAAGCCGTTGCGTATATGTCGGTGATTTTCTGATAGAAGCGTCTTTCAGACATCCTGATTTCACGGATTTTCTGTAATTGCTTTTCAAAATAATCTTTGGTCAGTATTGAGCCACCATTTTTTAACCTTTCTTCATCCATAACCCAGCCTTGAATGGTGTAATCTTTAACGATTGTGTTCGCCCATTTTCTGAATTGAACGGCTTTTTCGTTATTAACTTTGAACCCGACAGCAATAATCATTTGCAAGTTATAGTGTTTGACATCACGCATAACCTCTCTGCTACCTTCGTTTTGAACTATTCGGAAATTCCGAATAGTTGAATCTTCTGTTAACTCGTGGTCTTTAAAAATTTTTGCAATATGCTCGTTGATTGTATTAACTTCAACACCGTAAAGCGTTGCCATCATTTTTTGCGTGAGCCAAATATTCTCATCTTCATAGCGTATTTCAACACTGTTCGCACTGTCCCCAATAGCAGAAACATAAGTCAAATATTCTGCTGCAGAACTTCTTATGGTGATTTCTTTTTTACCTGTCATCTTGTTTTTACCTCTGTCTTTCAAATCACTATTCATAAACTATATCAAAAGAATCATACCTTAAAGATTGAATCATGTTTTATTCACACTATCCTTTGTTTTTGCTTTTCTTTCCAATCAGCTTGATCGTATTGACTGTTTCGTTCAACTTGTCTCTTAAGTGCTCCACGCCAAGATTGACATATATTTGCGTGGATTGACTGGATTGGTGGGTTAATACTCGCTGAACGATATACGGATTTGCACCTTGTGCAACCATATATGTTGCAAGCGTATGACGCAGGTCGTGCAAACGAAAGTTCTTGAGATTGGCTTTCTTTTTCAAGGTATGCCAAACACGCTTCACATCTTCAAGATGCCCGCTCGCCGATGTTTCAGACGGAAACACATAGGTTTCATCGGGGTTGTCGGCTTTTATCTGCAAAAGTATTTCAAGAGCACTGTCTGCAAGCGGCACGGTTTTGTTTTTGCCTGTCTTTGTCCTTGGTATGTTCCAAATCTTTGCATCCAAATCCAACTCATCCCACTTCATCCGCAACACATTGCCTCTTCTTGCACCCGTATAAAGCATCATCAGGATAGCAAGTTTGCTGACCGAATCATCACTGTTGTTGAACGCATCAAAGAATCTTTCAATCTCGCTGTGTTCCATGTAACGCACACGGGCTTCTTCTTTGTTGAACTTTATGCCAGTTGTTGGATTAACGCCCTTAAAAGTTCCATCCTTAATGAATAGATTGAATATAGCTCGGAGAAGCATAACGCAACGATTGGCATAGTAAGGCTTTGGTGCGTATTTTCTATGAAAGCGTTTGATACTGTCAAAGGTTATCTCTGAAACCTTTTTGTTGCCAAACACGCTTTTGAGGTCTTTGTCCCATATACGCTGATATTCATCATAAGTGTTGTGAGAAAGGCGAGGCTTTTTCTCTGCCATAAACTTTTCAAACATCTGCGATAGTGTATCTTGTTGGCGAAATTCCTTTTTCTTCTTCTGTGGATTTTTTCCGTTCATAATCTGTGCACGAATTTTGACTGCTTCCCCTCGGGCATTTTTAACGCCCATTTCAGCATCACCTAATCTGTATCTTACAGGTTGTCCATCAATTCTTCTGTATAAATAAAAGGTTTTTACGCCTGTCGGTGTGACTTGAAGCAGAAGGTCTTTTTCAATAGAATCGTGGAAATATTCTCGCTTGGTGCTACTTTTTAACTCTCTGACATTTTTGTATGTGAATCGGAAAGACTTACTGCTCATTATGTTTTCTCCTTGTTGGGGTGCTGTCAATAGGGCGTTTTCTGGTGCTACACTGGTGCTACAAATTGACCTCAATTTTGACCTTAAAACA
Source organism: uncultured Pseudomonadota bacterium (assembly GCA_902785935.1). GTDB lineage: Bacteria > Pseudomonadota > Alphaproteobacteria > RF32 > CAG-239 > UBA1254. The sequence goes on along the minus strand of CADAAN010000043.1, from coordinate 262 downwards.
CCGCATTTCAAAAGTCAAGCAAAATCAACAAACTCTCAAAATATCTGAAAAATAAGGCTTTTATGAGTTTTTGAATTTTGAACGATTCAGTGTTTTAAGGGGTGTCTGTCTCTTTTGTAATCAGTGGGTCGGGAGTTCAAGTCTCTCTGTCGGCACCAATTCGAAAAGAGCACCTAGAAAGGTGCTCTTTTTGAATTGAAGTCAATAAAGGAACTCTCGACCCACTTGGGTCGGGGCGAGGATAAAAAAACACTCTTAAATG
>CADAAN010000042.1 GCA_902785935.1 uncultured Pseudomonadota bacterium | reverse complement strand
ATCTCTTTAACGGTATTCAGTGTTGCGACAACGGTCAGGACCGCAGTTCCCGACACCATGTTTTCTTCACCGATAAGATCATATATCGCAGGTATGGTCTCTGTCTGCTTATCTTCGTCCACAGTGAGCAGGAACATCGCATTGCCGTCTTTAAAATACGTGTCTAGCAGGCTTTGCGGGAACATTTCGACAGGCATGTTAAGAGGCAGCATGGTGTCGAGCCATGTTACGGATATCACACCATCCATTTCCTCAAGCTTCCGCTTGTATTCGAGGGCTGTCTTTCTGTCTGCATCCCTGATAACGACACGGCAGTTCGGGACCTCCCCGCCGAATTCCTCCGTCATCACTTTGAGTGAGACCATTGAAGGAGAACCCTGCGGCAGGTAATTCATGATGTTATAGTCAACATAAACTTTTGTAGTAAGCCACCCGCTGATTATCGCAGCCGCCACAAAAGCAGCCATGATCGCTTTGCGATATTTGATTACGCCTCCATAGAATCTGTCCACTTCACTCCTTTGTTCCGGCACTCCCGGTTCCTTTCCTGCCTGTCTGTGATCTTCGATATATTCCCTGATATATTCTTATTCAGCATTCTTATCATTGTCATGCACGATATGAGATCTGAAATAGTCATACCTCTTTTCATTATCTATTATGCGCAGCGCTTTGAGCTGATTCCTCTGTCTTCCTTCCCTGATCTGTCTTTCCCTGTACTCCGAATATGTCCCCGGTTCAACTCTGAAAACCCCGATCAGACCTACATTTTCGGAGCCGCGGTACAGATCATAGCTCCAGCTGCTCTCACGCAGTTTTGTATCCAGGAATTCCCGCAGCCCCTCCGTCTTCTCCGGCGGGACCGGCTGCATGGTCTCATAGAAGAGTTCCGCCCGCGGCGGCTGTGTTGCCAGATTGGAATACATGCTGTAATCCTCTACATGCACACCCGTGTATTCTTCGAGGTATTTTACAGCATATTTCAGATGCTCGCCGGTAAGGTGCACATTGCATATATTGCACACATGATTTGCTCTGTATGCAAATTCGATATACGGGATATTCCCCTCATATCCGACAACTCTCACCACATCCCTTATCATATAGCGGTACAGACCGGTACTGTTGGTAAATACAAGCTCGTAAAGCTTGCCGACCTCGAGTTCATCCATAAGCCGCGGCCTCATGGTCAGTTCCGTCTTTCCCTCATCATTTATCTCTTCACTGCCATAGCCGTCTTCATCTACAGGGATAAATTCAAAGAACGCTCCATCCGGCAAGAGCAAAAACTTCTGTTCTTCCAGACCCATGACAACTCCGAACAAGTTCTCGGTGGCAGAGTATTGGCCGAACGTAAAACTCACTGTGTCATCGCAAAACAGTCTCATGGTTTCGGTGAACGGCAGAAAGTCTCCTGTTCCTAACGCACCGACCATGCAGAGATCCTTCCATATGCGGTTCAGAAGCGGCCCGTCATCAGGATGATCGAGGATCTCTCTGAGCTCAGCGGCGCGCACCGGATCCGGCGAAAGTTCCTCAAACTTTAAGACAAGTTTCGGGGGCAGGTTAGGCAGTCATCCGAATGTTTCATGTTCTGCTTTGATGGCAGATGCCGAGCAAAGATACGGTGATAATTATATCAGGCGCGGCAAAAAAGATTATGCCCAAGCGCACGTTCGAATGGCACAAAAACAAGAGGACAAGATAAAACCTTTGAATGCCGCGCCGATTTGTCTTTTACAAGAACAGCGTCAATCGTAGCGAAACAGCTGTACCATAGTCAGATTTTTGATTAAGCGCCGGTATCATGTGCCAAAGGTTCACCGACGGCTTCTTCATTGACCTTATTTAAGGCATAAGCAAAGCCGATTTGATCAAGCGAATTGCGCTCTAAAGGATTGAGCCAAACAAGACCGCCCGACCAAGATTGCTCTATTGTGTCCATATGACCGGATACACCATTGACGCGTGCAAAAATATTAAACTTTTCGCCTAAATTTTGCGATATGTTGAACGACCATCCGTTGGGGGTTTGCGGTTGTTCTTTGACGCCGGGTTGGTTATAAAGCAAAAGCGAAGTTTGAAAATCACCAAAGCGATTGGTCGGGGTCCATTCAATTTGACCGAATGTTGTAAAATGCCCGTCGTCTAAATCATTGACACGAACACTGATACCGTCAACGTTTGAGGCATCTTGCGCGCCCAAAGTCATACTCCATTCATCATTCGGGGCAATGGTTGCAAATCCGCCGACGCCAGCAATGGAATATGTCGAAGACGCATTTTGCGATAAAGCATAGTTGATAAAGTTAACCTGCTGGTTAGAGTTATAGTCCGACCCGTCCCAATTGTATATAGGAAACTGACCGATACCCAGTGTCAACCAATCCCAAGAGCCGCCCAATTGATAGGTGTAATAAAGTTCATTAAACTCATTTGTCTTGTCGTCGTAATCATTGATTGAACTGATAACCCCCATATTTGAAGCAATATCCGAGGCATCGTGATTGCCGTAGCGCACAATGGTATAAGCCATATTGAGCTGTCCCGTGCCGTATTCGTTTTTAAAATTCGTCCATGTCAAATAAGGATAGATATAGGCTTGAACGGCGTTATATTTTCCGCTCGGTGCACCGCGTTGAGGCATCAATGTCACATCAATACCGTAATCAAGGCCGTAATTTTTGTTGAGCCAGTATTTAAACATCGAATAGTCCGTTGACAGGCTACGTGCAGTTGCCGTGTTTGCAACAAGTATTGCTGCTGTGCCGAGTAACAAAAATTTTTTCATACATCTTCTCCAAATTTGTTTATTCGATTTTTCAAATATAATGGCTTTTTTTTAAAATTAAAGAGGATTTTTTTAAAATAAAAAAACGAATCAAAGTTTTGTTTTATCGGCTCTATATCATAAAATTGAAAACAAGCCGTGTTTGTGGTAGAATTTAAGGCTTTTTGTTTGAAAAGCTTAAAATATGCTTGAAGTTTTGATAAAACATCATAAAATAAACGCACAAATAAAAATATCATCTCGGAGAATATATATATGAAAAAAATACTTGTCACTTCTGCGCTTCCTTATATCAACGGCGTGCCTCACTTGGGTCACATGGTCGGTTGTCTGTTGCCGTCTGATGTTTATGCAAGATTTATGCGCATGATGGGACATGAGGTTTTATATATTGTGGGCACGGATGAACATGGTACAACTTCTGAGGTGGGCGCATTAAAAGCGGGCATGGATGTTCAAGCTTATTGCGATATGAATCACGAGCGTCACTATAAAACTTATAAAGATTTTAACCTTTCATTTGATTATTTCGGCCGCACATCATCCGAACAAAATAAAGAAATAACATATCAGATTTTTGAGGCTTTGGATAAAAATGGTTTTATTGAAGAACGTGAGGTTAAACAGGTTTATTCCATCGATGATAAAATGTTTTTGGCCGATAGGTACATCACGGGCACTTGTCCCTATTGCGGTTATGAAAAAGCAAGAGGTGATCAGTGTGAAAATTGCACAAAAGTTTTGGAGCCTACGGATTTAATCAATCCCAAAAGCTCAATTTCGGGTTCAACCAATTTAGAGGTGCGCACTTCCAAGCATTTATTTTTGAACTTGCCAAAAATTGAACCGAAGCTTAGAGAATGGTTAAAAACAAAAGAGGCTTTTTGGCCGGATGTAGCTTATTCGATTGCCTTGAAATGGCTCAAAGAAGGCTTGCAGCCGCGTTGTATTACACGTGATTTGAAATGGGGCTTTAATGTGCCAAAAAAAGGCTATGAAGATAAGGTTTTTTATGTGTGGTTTGATGCGCCCATCGGCTATATCGGTATTACAAAACAGTGGTCTGATGAAAAGCCCGAAGATCGTAATTGGAAAGACTGGTGGTTTGAGGGCAATGATGTTTATTATGTGGAATTTATGGGCAAAGATAACGTTCCGTACCACTCAATTACTTTTCCGGCCACACTTTTGGGAACGGGAATGGACTTTAAAAAAGTTGATTACTTAAAAGGTTTCAGCTATTTGACTTATGAGGGCGGAAAGTTCTCAAAATCAGAAAACAGAGGTGTTTTTGCAGGTGATGCCATAAGTGAATTTAAGGCTGATTATTGGCGCTATTTTTTGATGAGTAATGTACCGGAAAGTTCTGATTCAAGCTTTACGTTTGACCTGTTTTCAGGTGTTGTCAATAAAGACTTGAATGGTGTTCTGGGTAATTTTGTTTCACGCGTTTTGAAAATGACAGCTTCTAAAATCGGTAATACGGTACCGGCAAAAGGTGCCTTTGAAACGCTTGAAAACGAGATGATAAAGAATCTTCAAACACATGTTGATTTGTATCTTAAATATATGAATGAGCTTGAATTTAGAAAAGCGCTTGCCGAGCTTCGCGCTGTTTGGGTTGAAGGTAATAACTATATCACCGCGTCTGAGCCTTGGACAGTGATTAAAGAAGATCCGAAACGCGCCGGTGCAATTTTAAATGTTTGCATCAATTTGATAAGAATTTTTGCAATTCTGAATTTTCCCGTCATGCCTGAAACGGCAGAAAATATGCTTGCGCGTTTGAATCTGAAAATTGACGAGCGTAGCGGTTTGAAAGATTTTAACGTTTCAGATGAAATGGTGTTTTTCAAAGGTGGTGAATCATTTGAAGTTGGCGAGGCTTTATTTGAACGTATCAGCCCTGAACGTGTGGAAGAATTAAAGGCAAAATACGGGAGTGCAAAATGATTACATTCAAAAAAATCAAGGCACATTTTTTGATGCTTTTAAAGCGTCTTAAAAAGCGTGTTGCGCTGATATTTCAGTATTTTATTGCACATCCTGTCAGGTTTTTGATGGTGCTTGTTGCGATTTTTGTTTTGGTTGCAGCCGTTTATCTTATCAAGGTTTTTTTGTTTGATAAAATGACGACTCGAAATACGCCGCCGCAGCCGGTTGTTATAACCGTTAAACAAAATGACGGGCTCAAAAATTTCGGCAAAGATATTAAATTGCATCATGCTGAGGTTTTGAATAAAAAGCCTGCTTTAATTCAGGATAAATCGAACATAAAACAGGAAGAACCCGAAATTGAACAAGAAGTTCAGGATACAAAAAGCGATAAAAAATATGCCGTTTGGCCGATTAAAAGATGGCCTAAGGTTATTAAAAAAGAAGTTAAAGAAGAAATGCCGATCATTCAAGAGCAACCTCAAGAAGTGGTTTTAACAGAAACAAAACCCGAAAAAACGGAAGATACTTCCTCTCAGGAAATAAAAGAAGATGAGGCAAAAGATGCATTAACTGAGATAAACGAAGAAAAGGAAGATACTCAACAGCCTGAAGATATATCCGAGGTTGCGGTTCAAACAGTTCAAGCCCCGCAAGAAGTCAGCACATTTCCGTCATTATATCGCAAGGTAGAAGGGCTTGGGTTGACGTATTTATCTGCGCCTGTCTTTATAAAAGGAGAGGCGATTGTTTATGGCGCAAATGAGCTTTATATTGATGGCAAATACATTTATCTTTATGGTATTTATACCGATCCGATTAAGTATGATGAGCAAAAAGTGATGGCATACTTGCATGATTTGGCAACAAACGGTGAGATAGAATGTTTGGTCGTTGCTTATACAAAAGACGGTATTGGTACGGCTTTATGTTTTTCGGCCGACAGCAACATCAATCAGATGCTTGTTGATCAAAATATGGCAGATAATATTGCACTTTAATAACAAGAAAGTCAAAGACTGATGTGGCAACCGGTTTTAATGATTGATGGTTTTATTCTTTCGATTTTGGGGCTGAGTATGCTTATCCCCGCCGGTCTTGATATTTATGACACAAAGGCCGAATGGTCGCCGTTTTTAAGCGCGATGCTTATGACGCTTTTCATCGGGTTGATGCTGTTTTTTTCAAACAAGTCAAAGATGACACAAATTTCATTAAGACAAGGTTATCTGATTACATTTTTTTCATGGGTATCGGTCGGTATTTTTTCAAGCCTGCCTTTTATCTTAAATGCCTCAACACCCGATATTTCATCAGCGCTTTTTGAAAGTATTTCGGGCATAACGGCGACGGGTGCCACCGTGATTGCCGATGTTGAGGCTTTGCCGCGTTCTGTTTTGTTGTGGCGGTCGATGCTCAACGGTTTGGGCGGTATCGGAATAGTGATTTTTGCCGTGGCCATGTTGCCTTTTTTGGGTATCGGCGGAATGCAGATGTTTGCGCGCGAAAGCAGTGATACGAACGACAAACTGATGCCGAAGTTTATTGATTTAGCAAAATGGATTATCGGTGTTTATTTGGGGCTAGTGATGCTTTGTTGCGGGGCGCTTTTTTTGTGCGGTATGGGTAAATTTGATGCCTTAAATCATGCCTTATCAACCGTTGCAACGGCCGGTTTTTCAACAAAAAACGCCTCAATTGCGTATTATCACAGTCCTTTGATAGAGATGGTTTTGGCCTTTTTTATGATTTTGGGTGCGTTGCCGATGACCTTTTACATTATTTTGCTTAAAAATAAAGAAACGGACAAATTGCGCCTCGGGCAAATTAAATATTTTTTGAAGGCCGTGGCTGTTTTTACGTTTTGTCTGGCACTTTATCTGAGCCTGAGCAATCACGTACATTTTATCAAAGCGTTACGTTTAAGCTTTTTTAATGTTGTGGCGGTGATGACGACGACGGGACATTCTTCAGCTGATTATTTGGATTGGGGAGTGTGGACAGCCGTGTTTTTTATGTTGTTGTCGTTGCACGGCGGATGTATCGGGTCAACAACAGGCTCGATTAAAGTGATGCGATGGCAAATTTTGAAAGCCTATTTTAAAAAAGTGATGCTTTCATCAATTGAACCGCATCAGGTCGTTCCGTTAAAAATCGGCGAAGCGGCCGTTTCGGATAAGGCGGTTAATTCCGTGTTTGTATATATATTTTCATTTTTGGCATCGATTGCAATGACGGCGCTTTTGCTCAATCTTTTGGGTTATGATTTGCCGACATCGGTTTCGGCCGCATTTGCCTGTGTGACAAATACGGGACCGGGGGCAATTAAATCAATCGGCGCAAGCGGAAATTATGCCTTTTTCAGTCCGGCGGCAAAAAGTATTTTGTGTGCGGCCATGCTTTTAGGCCGGCTTGAAATTATGACGGTTCTTGTTGTTTTTACAAAAACTTTTTGGAAAAAGTAAAAAAATGCGTAATATATTTTTAATTTTTCTTGATTATCATCAATTGTGATGTATGATACGTCTTGGTTTTAAATTTTATAAGGGAGGTTCCTATATCAACAGAAAATAACAATGCGCCAGTACGTGATGGTGACGGGCCGCGCATTAATGAGGCCATTAAGGCATTAAAAGTTCGTCTGATTGACGATGCGGGAGAAAACAGAGGTATTGTGTCTATTAAAGAAGCGCTTGCCATTGCTGAAGAGGCAGGGCTCGATTTGATAGAAATTTCGCCTCAGGCAAATCCGCCGGTGTGCAAAGTGCTTGATTTCGGTAAATATAAGTATGAAGTGCAAAAGCGCAAAAATGAAGCTAAGAAAAATCAAAAAGTTGTCAATATTAAAGAATTAAAATTAAGACCGGCAATTGATACGCATGATTATGACGTCAAATTAAAACAAGCCAAAAAGTTTTTGTCGCAAGGTGACAAGGTCAAATTTACACTGCGTTTTAAGGGCAGAGAGCTCAGCGCCAACAATATGGGTAAAGAATTGCTTGATAAAATTATTGAAGATTTGGATTTGGTCGGCAAAGTCGATCAGGCGCCGAAACTTGAAGGTCGCCAGATGTCAATGCTGATTTCTCCGATCTAGGCCATATTTATTAAAATCATCAAACCTTCGTTTTTTTAAGCGAAGGTATTTTTTTATTTTTAGAATCTCTGTTCCGTTTTAAATTGAGCTTAACATAAAAAAATGCCGATGTTGTAGCAAAGTTAAAATGTCAGTATATAAAAATACGTGAATGTAACTGAGGGTTAATCTCTGCTAAACTATTTGTTAAATGAGTGCGTTGTCTTTCAGTTTGATGAGTTTAATTTGAGCCTCAGAGCAAAGAGCGTTTTTCGAAAAATAGTGCTTAATCTTGCTTCGGTCTGCACTGTGCAGAAAAGCAATCTCCTCAGATGGTGTTTTCTTTTTCATAATTTATTGATTATAATTAGACACAGACTTAAAATTTGCCTAATCTGTATCGGTAAAAAAGGCAGAGTGGTTTGCCCTTGATTTTTTTTAAATACAAATTCAAAAAAATGCTTGCATTTTAAAAAAAATCCTTTATACCTACCCGAAGGTATGTAAAGAGGTGCATTTTGAAAAAGACAAAACAAGAAGCTGAAGAAACAAAAAAGGCGATTTTGCAATCGGCTCTTGATTTGTTTTATGAAAAAGGCTATTCCAAAACGACTTTTGAAGAAATTTCGGCACGTATCAATCTGACCAAAGGTGCGGTTTATTGGTATTTTAAAAACAAGCCGGAGCTTGTGGCCGCGTTGATTAATACTTATGTTGAGCGCAAAACGGCTTATTTAGACAAGATGGTACCGACGCTTTGTCATCTTGAAGATATTCAACGCCATTTTTTGGCGGCAGCCGATTATATCTTAAATGATGAAAATGCCTTAAAACTCACATTTTTTCTTGCACTTCAAATGGAATGGTCGCAATCGACCATCACCAAAGTGATGGAAAAAATCAGCCGATATTATTACCAGTTGACAAATGCATTAATACTGATGCAAAAAAATGGTGAGATTCGTGATGATATGGATGCCTCATCAATCGCGGCAATTATCTTTAACTCGTGGACAGGTCAGTTGGAAGCTTACTTATCCAAGCGTTGTACGACGGATTTGAAGGTGATAATGCGGCAAAATTTTGATTTATTGTTTAACGGTTTAATAAAAAAGGATTAAAATAAAATGTTGCTCACAAAACCCCACAAAACAATTGTTTTAAAGCGTTTGGCTTTTGTTGTTGTTTGTTTTTTGTTTGGTTGGTACATGAAGGGTAAATTGACCCCGTCGGCAGGTATGATGCCGGGGATGGGAACGCCCTATGTTTTGACGGAAGAATTGAAGCCTGAAATTGCAACTAAAGAAAAAAGCCATATTGCGCATGTTGAGGCAATCAATTCTGTCAGTATCCAACCCAAAGTCAATGGTACGATTGAAGATATTCATTTTGAAGAGGGCAGTTTTGTACATGCGGGCGATGTTTTGTTCACCATCGAGCATGACAGTCAGTTAGCAACGCTCAATTTGCGCAAGGCAGAACTTGAAAAGGCTGAAGCGGGTTTGACAGAGGCAGAGCGCAACTATAACCGCCAAATTAAACTTTCAAAGCAAAATATTGCCTCAAAAGCAACATTTGACAATGCTGAGAGTGCCTTTTTGCAAGCCAAAGCAAGTGTGGCACAGGGAAAGGCAAATTTAGAATTGGCTCAAATCACGTATGATGATACTTTTTCACGTGCCCCGATTGATGGTTATATCGGCAAAGCGCTTGTTACAAAAGGCAATCGCGTTGTGGCATCTCAACAGGTTTTGGCAAAAGTCGTGCAATTAAACCCGATCCGCGTTGCATTTACTTTGACGGACAAAGAATTTATCACTTTTAAGAAAAATGCCGATGATAAAAATCCTAACAATTTAAAAGCGCGCATTACTTTGCCTGACGGAACATCAAAAATCAAAACTTTTCTTTCAAGTTTTAATGACAATGAGGTCAGTACCTCAACGGCAACTGTGACAGTGTATGGCGATTTTGAAAATGATGATGAAACGCTTATTCCGGGCTCGTACGTTCAGCTTGCGTTGATTTTTGATGACAAACAGGAAATTTTGGTGCCGCAAGCAGCTTTGGCACAGGATGAAAACGGTTTTTATGCATATGTTGTCAATACTGACAGTATTGCTGAGGAACGCAGATTGGTTTTAGGTGATGCCATCGGAGATCGCCAGATTGTCAAGTCAGGCTTAAATGCCGGTGACAAGGTTGTGATTAAGGGTGTTCAAAAACTTTCAAACGGTCAAAAAGTTCAGGCTTCAACCGTGACTTCTGATATTAAGATGTAAATAAAAAAGGGACTTACAGACAATGTTTTCAAAATTTTTTATTGAACGCCCGCGTTTTGCGATTGTCATTGCGATCGTGATGTCGCTCGGCGGATTGATTGCACTTTTTTCACTGCCGATTTCATTGTATCCGCAAATCACCCCGCCTGAAGTTAATGTGACGGCAAACTATACCGGCGCATCGGCTGAAGTGGTGGCAAACACCATCGGTATTCCGATTGAGCAAGAAGTCAATGGTGTTGAAGATATGCTTTATATGTCATCAACTTCTTCAAACTCAGGCAGCTATCGTTTGGCGGTGAGTTTTGAGGTTGGCACTGATCCGGATATGGCTCAGGTCAAAGTGCAAAATCGTGTGCAACAGGCTATGAGCAAATTGCCGACAGAAGTGCAACAGTACGGTATTTCGGTTAAACGTCGTTCTTCGGATATTTTGGGGTTTTTGGTGGTACGTTCTCCGAACGGAACGCACGACAGACAGTTTTTGAGCAACTATGTTGAAAACAACGTTAAAAACAATCTGGCGCGCTTGTATGGTGTCGGTGAGGTGAGTGTTTATGCTTCTCCGCTTTCGATGCGTGTTTGGCTTGATGCGGATAAAATCGCGGCCTTAAATATTCCGGTATCAACGGTTCGTGCGGCAATTTCAAGCCAAAACTATCAACCGTCGTTAGGTTCGGTCGGATCAATGCCCGGTGATGACGGACAGCAAATGATTTATACCTTGGAAACACAAGGTCGCTTAAACGAAGCCAAGGATTTTGAAAATATCATTATTCGGACGCAGGAAGACGGCGGACTTGTCAAACTTAAAGATATTGCCAAGGTTGAAATCGGCTATGAGCATTATTCTTTTAAATCCGAAGTTGATGGTTCGACCTCTATTTCAATCGGGTTGAATACTTTGTCCGGAGCCAACGCGATTGATGCGATGAAAGCCGTCAGGTCTGAATTAAAGCGTTTGTCTGCTTTTTATCCTGAAGATTTTACGATTGAAGTGTTTTTTGATGCAACAGATTACATCAAAGCCTCAATTGAAGAAGTTGCCTTAACGCTTATACTTACGTTTGCGCTTGTAGTTTTTGTATGTTATATCTTTTTGCAGGATTGGCGTTCGACATTGGTGCCGTCGATTACGATTCCGGTTTCACTTTTGGCAACATTTGCCGTGATGCTTGCACTTGGATACAGCCTCAATATTTTGACATTGTTCGGTTTGGTTTTGGCTATCGGATTGGTTGTGGATGATGCTATTGTTGTGGTTGAACGTGTTTTGACTTTAATGGATCAAGAAAAGTTATCACCGAAAGAAGCAGCTAAAAAAGCGATGGAACAGGTTTCATCGGCGATTGTGGCAACAACGCTTGTTTTGCTTGCAATTTTTGTACCGATTGCATTTATCGGCGGTATTACGGGCAAGATTTATCAGCAATTTGCCATTTCGATTTCGTTTGCCGTGTCATTTTCATCGCTTAATGCATTGACTTTGTCACCGGCTTTATGTGCAACAATCTTAAAGCCCTTAAAACCGGCAACAAAAGGGCCGCTTTTATGGTTTAATAAAATTGTCGATAAAAGCCGCAATAAATATCTGGCCGTTGTAGGGTATATTGCACGTAAAATAAGCTTTATTGCGATGATTCTGGCTTTATTGTTTGCCGCAAATGCCGTTTTCTTTAAGCTTAGCCATACGAGCTTTATTCCGCCTGAAGATCAAGGTGTGATTATTTCAAACGTTCAGTTGCCGGAAGGGGCAACTCAACCGCGTACGGATGCCGTGATGCACAAGATTATCCCGATGATGAAAGAAGAAAAAGCGGTGCAATCCGTGATGGATATTATCGGTTTTTCGATGCTTTCGGGACAAGGTGAAAATGTCGGCATTACGATTATTAACCTAAAACCGTGGAATGAGCGTACGTCTAAGGCGGATTATTCCACAAATATCCTTAATCGCATTAAAGCACGACTTGCAAGTGTGCCTGAAGCAGATATCAACTTGTTTGAATTTCCGGCAATTCCGGGCCTTGGCAATACGGGTGGTATGGATTTCAGACTTCAATCGCTTTATTCTTCGGATCCGAAGGCTTTAGAGGCTGTGCTCAAAGGCTTTGTGGCAAAAGTCAATATGTTGCCCGAGGTGATGTATGCTTTTTCAACTTATACGGCCGCAACACCGCATGCGCATATTGAGATTGATAAAGAAAAAGCCGAGGTGATGAATGTGTCTATCTCTTCCATTTATTCTGTTTTGCAAAATTATTTGGGATCCGGATACGTCAATGATATCAATATCGGAACGCAGGTCAATAAAGTGATGATTCAAGCTTCATGGGATTATCGAAAAGATATCGAAAGCATCAAAAAGCTTTATGTTCCTTCAAATGACGGGCATATGGTGCCGATGGGCAGCCTTGTTACGATTGAGATGATTCAGGCACCGCGCAGTTTGGACAGATACAACCAATTTCCGGCAGCAACCATTACGGCAATGACGGCGCCGGGTGTTTCAAGCGGTCAGGCTATGAAGGCGATGGAAGATTTGGCTGAAAAAACATTGCCGAACGGATACAGTTACGAATGGTCAACAATGAGCTTGCAAGAAAAGAAAAACAGCGGACAAGTCGGTTATTTGATTGCGTTGGCGGTTTTATTCGGGTATCTGTTTTTGGTTGCGCAGTATGAAAGCTGGATGTTGCCCGTATCAGTGTTGGCGTCAGTTTTGGTTGCAATGCTCGGAGCTTTTGCCGGTATTTTAATTACAGGCCTATCTTTAAGTATTTATGCGCAGCTTGGGCTTATTTTACTTGTGGGTTTAGCTTCAAAAAATGCCATTTTGATTGTTGAATTTGCGCGTGATGAACGCTCTAAAGGTTCTTCAATCGATAAAGCGGCCGTTGTTGCAACAAAAGAACGATTCAGAGCGGTTTTGATGACGGCGTTTACATTTATTTTAGGTGTATTTCCTTTGATTGTGGCAACGGGTGCCGGCTCGGGAAGCAGAGTTGCCATCGGTGTGCCGGTCTTTTACGGCATGCTTGTCGGTACGGCTGGTGGCTTGATAGTAATCCCGCTTCTTTACGTTCTGTTTCAAACAATAACGGAGCGTGCTACGAAGAAAAAATAAATCAAAATCAATTTGATAAAAAAGAGATCGAAAGGTCTCTTTTTTGTTTGACATTTTTATTTTTTTATGCCATCATAAAAGCGTAACCAAAATGGTTGCGGTGTTCGAAAAACATCATTAAGTGCATAGCTCCTTAACGGGGAGCGGATGATATAAGAGCATTATGCTGCGAATAAGTCCATCTGTGCACTTACAGTTTTTTCGGCTCCTCCACTTTGGATTTTTTTCAAAGTGATTTTTTATTTGTACAATAAATTTCTAGAAGGAGAATGGAAATGAAACATAAAACATTTGTTTTAATACTGATAACTGCATCAGTTTTGGCAATTAATACAAAAGCTATCGAATATGAATATGATTCTGATGGAAATATAACAAAATTAACTTATGACTCAGGCGGATATACTATATATAATTATGATACTTCAACAGGTAAAGTTCACACAGAAACATATTATAAATCTGACGACACCCAATATATGCAAACCTCTTATACTTATTATCAAGATGGTTCTGCAAGAAAAGATATAAATGTTTATGATAATAGTTTCACAAGATATTGGGAGGGTTACTATTATGATTCAAATGGAAATCTGGAAACAGAACAGTCAGAACGCGTTTCTACGTATGGTAGATCTTCTGGTCTTATAGACTATATTTATACATATAATAACGATAGCTCTGTCGCAACAAAAACAAATACGAATACTGGAGATATTTGGAAATACACTTATAATGATGATAAAACTCTGGCATCAGAAACTGCAATAGGTAATACAGATGATGAAATTCTCAGTGAATTTAATAAAAAAGTATATACCTATAATCAAAACGGGACACTCCAAACAGTAGAATTTTATAACAACAAACAGTTACTGACAAAGGAAAATTATGATTCCAACGGTATTTTAGTTTCTATAGCAACAACAGTGGATGGAGAATCTAATGCAAACAGTGCATACAGTTATATGGAAATCAGTGATCCATACAATAAAAATCAATATTTTGCTTCCGTTGATGCTTATCAAGGGTACTACAATGACGGACAAAAAGCTTATGAAACTTACCAATTTCATAATATAGATGGTGATCCAATCTCATATACGGGTCAAGAATGGGATAATAATGGTAGATTAATTTATTCAGGCTCTGCTTTATATGGTGATAATGGCTACGATAAAGCAACATATTTAGAATATGATGAAAATGGCAACTTAATTGAAGAAGATTTTGAATATTGGGATGGAAATGGTGAAGAATACATTAACGGTTATACGAAATATTTTGAGTATGATTTAAATAACAAACTAGCCCGTGAAACCATCCAATTATTTGATGCTAACGGCCTGAAATCGGAGACAATTTCGAAATACGATTCTCTGGGATATAAAACTGTTTATCAAGACGGCAAAAAAGTTGGTATATTTGATCCAAATGGCAATCCCTATCAGCGTCGCATCTATACCATCGATGAGGCTAATCGAGTCGCGGGCAAAACAAACACCTTTTCGATAAGGTATCGGTAAAGCAGTTCAAAGAAAAAAATATCCTCTGTTTGGGATCAGAGGATATTTTTTTATCAATAAGTGCCGTATGGCTTAAAATCCCATGCCGCCAGGCATACCGCCCATTGCGCCGCCGTCGCCGTGGCCGCAATGACATTCTTTTTGCGGAGCTTCGGTCACCATGGCTTCTGTCGTAATCACAAGGCCGGCTACGGAAGCCGCATCTTGCAAGGCCGTACGCACAACCTTTGTCGGGTCCAAAATACCTTCTTTAATCATATCGGTATATTCACCCGACTGCGCATTATAGCCATAATTAAAGTCTTTGCTTTCTAATAACTTGCCAACCACGACCGCGCCGTCAACACCTGCATTTTCGGCAATTTGACGAATCGGAGCCTGAAGGGCTTTTTTAATGATGTTGATACCGACTTTTTGGTCGTCATTTTGAGGTTTTAAGCTATCTAAAGCCTTAGTTGCATACAAAAGCCCGCATCCGCCACCTGCCACGACGCCTTCTTTAACAGCAGCACGTGTTGCATTTAAGGCATCATCAATGCGGTCTTTCTTTTCTTTAACTTCAACTTCGCTTGCGCCGCCGACTCTCAAAACAGCCACGCCGCCTGAGAGTTTGCCCAAACGTTCTTGCAATTTTTCGCGGTCGTAATCAGATTTTGTTGCGTCAATTTCGTTTTTAATCTGAGTTGTTCTGGCTTTGATATCTGCCTTGTCGCCGGCGCCGTCGATAATTGTTGTGTCATCTTTTGTGACTTCAATACGTTTTGCGGTGCCAAGCATGTCAAGGGTCACATTTTCAATCTTCATGCCAAGCTCTTCGGAGATGACCTGACCGCCTGTTAAAACAGCCATATCCTTGAGCATTTCTTTTCTTCTGTCACCAAAGCCAGGTGCTTTAACGGCACATACCTTTAAGCCGCCGCGGATGCGGTTGACAACCAAGGTTGCCAAAGCCTCGCCCTCAATGTCTTCTGCAATAATGAGAAGCGGACGGCCTGATTGAACGACAGCCTCTAAAACAGGCAACATCGGTTGCAAACTTGAAATTTTTTGATCATAAAACAGAATGTACGGATTGTCATATTCGCAATTCATCTTTTCGGCATTGGTCATAAAGTATGGTGAGAGATAGCCCCTGTCAAACTGCATACCTTCAACAACATCAAGTTCTGTTTCCAAGCCCTTTGCATCTTCAACCGTAATGACGCCGTCATTGCCGACTTTTTCCATCGCTTTTGAAAGATATTCACCGATAGAAGTATCGCCGTTTGCCGAAATTGTGCCGACTTGTGCAATTTCTTCAGATGTTTTGATTGCCTTTGAACGCGATTTGACATCATCAATCACCGCATTAACAGCCATATCAATACCGCGTTTTAAGTCCATCGGATTCATACCTGCGGCAACGGCCTTGCAACCTTCCGTGATGATGGCTTCGGCCAAAACTGTTGCCGTTGTTGTGCCATCGCCTGCTTTGTCAGCTGTTTTTTGGGCGACTTCTTTAACAAGCTGTGCGCCCATATTTTCAAACTTATCTGCAAGCTCGACTTCTTTTGCAACCGAAACGCCGTCTTTGGTGATTTTCGGTGCGCCATAAGATTTATCGAGCATCACATTGCGACCTTTAGGGCCTAATGTCACTTTAACGGTCTTTGCCAGCTTTTCGACGCCTTTGAGCATTTTTGCGCGTGCGTCCGTACCAAATTCTATATCTTTTGCAGCCATTTTTATATCCTTTCTTTATTCAACAATAGCTAAAATATCTTCTTCTCTGATAATAAGGCGAGACTCGCCGTCAACCTTGACTTCCGTACCGGCATATTTACCGAACAAAACGCGGTCACCGACTTTGACCGTCATCGGGGCAAGCTTGCCGTCAGGGGTGATGCGTCCGTTGCCGGCCGCTTCAACAATACCTTCGGAAGGTTTTTCTTTTGCCGTGTCCGGAATAATGATTCCGCCGGCTGTCTTTTCTAAATCATCTATACGTTTGACCAAAACGCGGTCGTGTAAAGGTTTAATTTTCATGTTGTTTTATCCTTTTTATAATTTCAAGCTAATGCTTAGGTAGTGTTTGAAAATCTTCTTGTCAAGAAGAGAGGAAAATATTTTTTTATTTTATGCAAAATATTTCTGCCCTAAAAAATAAGAGGCGAGGATTTTTTTAATCTTCGCCCCTTTTTTTAAGGATTTAAGTTTATTTTGTGCACTTGGTGCAAGGCTCACCGCAATCATTCATGATTGTTTCGGCAGTTTCACCTTCCGCACAAGTTTTGTCGAGCGTATAGCCAGCTTCACAGGTTCTGAGGCAACAACGTTCTGCCTTGCCATCAACAGAGAAAATTTCATAATCCCTGTTGTTGACGGCATCATCATAACAAAGACCGTCTCCGGCATATACAGTCTTAAAAACAAACTGCCGTTTACTACACAGGTCATCGTTACATCCGAAGTATCAGTCAAGGATTGTCCGTGGCTTAAGTGCCTTACCAGACGTGGAACACGTCAGAATCTTGATAGCATAGTAACAATAACGCCGGCTCTTAGTAAAAGTAATAAAACGGAAGCCGACACCATAATGGATATATTTACATCCGCCAACCAAAAACTGGATAAACACGAGAAGGAGGTCGATCCGAATATGTGTCAGGCAGTAAATGAACTCTTCGCTGATGAGTTGAAAGAGATGGAACAAAAGATGAAACTCATAATAGCTGACAAGGACGCTATGATTGCAGACCAGTCTGCCATAATCGCCAAGCTTCAAGCCCAGCTTGAGCAGTACGCAAACAATGCGAGCAACGCATCCGAAATGAAGGGAACTCAGAAAGCATAGTTATATCGCTTTAAAAAGAATCTACACATAAGCAGATGCACTGTGTTAGAATAATATCGTGGCGGCAACTTTCCGCCCTACCCGGTGGGCTTATTCTCGCCGGATTATATATAGGCTATCCTTTTGGGGTGGCCTTTTTCATATAATTACTGACAAAGAAAAACCTTGGAACTGCTTTGTTCCAAGGTTTTCTTTACATGAGACACGGGGGATTCGAACCCCCGACAACCTGATTAAAAGTCAGGTGCTCTACCAACTGAGCTAGTATCCCATTA
>CADAAN010000041.1 GCA_902785935.1 uncultured Pseudomonadota bacterium | reverse complement strand
AATCACTTCATTTTTTTCATTATAAATCATTTTGATGCCATCTGATGATTTGCGCTCCTTATACATGCCGTCAGGTAATTTATCCAAACCTGGGATTCGATAACTTGTATAATTTAATGACCACGTTACTTCTCTTCCGTTTGGAAATTTTTCATATTTTAAATCATTATCCTTAGAATCATAGTATCCGTGTTCCGTGCCATCGGGAAGTTTTTCAGAACGTATGCGCGGTGAAAGAAAATAAGAATGTTTTGTGCCGTCGGGCAAATCTTCCGATGCTTCGATGCGCTCTTCGGGGGCACAAAAATACCAATGGCGCTCAACTCCGCCGGGAATTTTTTCGGCACAAAGCTCATTGCCTGCGTACGTTCGTTCAGTTCCGTCCGGCAGATATTCATGATTCATCATACCTTCATTTTCCCATTCTCTTCTTCTGCCGTTTGGCCATGTTTGAGATTTTGTCCTACCATATAAAGAATATTCTATTTTTAAGCCGCCGGGCAAGATTTCACTTTCTAAAATGAACTCTGTTTTGTTTCTATCTAACTTTAAATCCAATCTGTTTAATTCTGAAGGGGACCAGTTATCAAGCCAGAGATAGGTTTGTGTTTTTCCGTCAGGAAAATATCTGACGGCTTTTTGCTGATTATCTTCGACAAGAGCATAAGAATCGCCAAGTATAATTTTAGTTTTTCCATCTTTTGTTTCTTCCGTTTTTAAGGGCAACGGCATTTGCTTTAATTCACTCATGTCCTATCCTTTCTAAAAAAAATTGTACTATTTTGTCTAATTGTAACAAAACCACCGTTTAATTCCACCTGCATTAAAAAAATCTTGAAATTTTTAAGTTATTGATTTTGCGATGAAAAAAATTTTAAAAAAATTAAAAAAAGTTGTTGACTTTAAACGGTGGTTTAAATTGACCAGCTTTAGCACCAAAAAATAACGCTGTTTCAAATGGATAAAAAATTTTTCGGCAACAGAAAAATACAAAAATATGCTTTAGTGTCAATATTTATATGCTTTTGAGGCGGTTGAAGAAAAAAAATCAAAAATATTTAAAAAATTGTTGACCTTAAAAGTTCTATTAAATTGACCAGTTTTGGAAACATTTTTTGGAGACTTTTTATTATGACAACAATAGGTTACATAAGGGTTAGCTCAAATAGACAAACGCTTGAGCATCAGCGTTTTGAAATAGAAAATTTTTCAAAAAAAGCAGGCGTGAAAATTGATATGTGGGTGCAGGAAAAAATATCTTCAAGAAAGGCTCTTGATAAGCGCTTGTTGGGCGAATTGCTTGGCAATCTGCAAGAAAATGATATTTTAATCACGTGTGAAATTTCGCGTTTGGGTCGCTCTTTGTTGGAAGTGATGAAAATTTTAGAAACATGTCTGAGTAAAAATTGTCAAGTCTGGACCATAAAGGAAAATTATCGTCTTGGTAATGATATACAATCAAAAGTTTTGGCCTTCGCTTTCGGTTTGGCGGCAGAAATAGAGAGAAACCTCATCAGTCAGCGCACTAAATCAAGTCTGGCAAGTATCAAATCAAGCGGTAAAAAACTCGGCAGACCGTTTAATGCTCAGACGAAAAAACTTAAACTTGCTAAAAATCATAAGCGCATACAGGATTTGCTTGAACAAGGTGTATCGCAATCTAAAATTGCGAGAACATTCGGCGTTGAGAGAGCGACGCTGCGTAAATATTTGCTTAGACTGGAAGAGACCGTTGAAGATACTGAAAGTCATGAAAAGTGCCAATGTTTTGATTAATTTTAAAAGAAGATTGCCGGCGTTACCGGCAATCTGTTTTAAGGAGTTAACATTTATGAATAAATCAATTTATATTATTCAGCCTTTTTGGCTTTTGAGGCTTTCTTTGCCGGCTTTTCAGCCTTAGGTTCAGCCTCTTTTTTGGCTTTTGCGGCTTTCTTTTCAGCCTTCGGTTCCGCAACAGGTTCCGAAGCGGCGGCTTGTGCAGCAGCCAAAGCTTCTTTTTCAAGTTTTACGCGAGCCAAATCTTTAGCGCCTTTTGCAGAATTATCTCTGTCAACAAGCTCAATAATAGCCATCGGCGCACAGTCACCATATCTGAAACCGCATTTCAAGACGCGTGTATAACCACCGTTGCGGTCTTTATAACGTGCACCCAATGTAGAAAAGAGCTTAGCAACAACTTCATCATTGCGCAAAAATGCATGCGCTAAACGACGGCTGTTTAAGTCACCTTTCTTCGCAAAAGTAATCATGCCATCAGCAAAAGAGCGAAGTTCTTTGGCTCTGGGCAATGTTGTTGTGATTTGTTCATGCATCAATAAAGCGTTTGTCAAATTTGCAAAAAGCGCACGACGTTGGCTTTTCGGCATATTAAATTTACGTTGTTTGTCACCATGTCTCATGGCAAAATACCTTTCCTATAAAATGCTTTGCGGGGCAAAGCGGATAAACGTTAAGATTTCTACCACGGAAGCTTTTATGCTCATGCATAGAAATCCAGATTCGAACAAAACTTATATCATAAAAAAATCAAAATGCAAGCATTTTTTTTATGTACGCGGATAAATGATGCAAAATGCATGCCATACGCCGATTTTTAAAAAAATGCGTATCTTTTTTATAAAAACGTGTCTAAGGCTGATAAAATCTCTTTGATATGTTCGTCATCATTTAAGCGGTGGCCGGCATCTTTGAGGAGCTTGACAATCACGTTTTGTGACTGCGCTTTTTGTGCAATCAGCAATGCTTTGTGCCAGTCAACAGATGTATCTTTCATACCTTGTATCAAAACCATCGGGCATTTGACGGGCAAGATATCAGTGTTTAAGATGAGATTTTGATTGCCGCTGTCAATCATGCGTTTTGTAACGGTAAAAGTGATATTTTGCCCAGGGTATGAGATTTTGCCGAATTTTTCCATCTCTTCAATTTGAGCGGGCGTTGCGTATTTCATATAATCAGCCGTAAAATCGGGGGCAGCGGCCAAACCGACCACACCTTTGATGCGGTTTGGACGATTGATGGCGGCAAGAAGCGACAGCCAGCCGCCCAAAGATGAGCCGACAACAACAATATCACCTTCAATATATTTATCAATGATTTCTAAAATTTGCGCCTTATATATATTGATATCCGTTTCTTCAAAACGAGCAATGTCAGAACCATGACCCGCAAGCTCATAGCGATACATTGCTATATTGTTTTTTAAGCACCATTTTTTGACCTCTTCCGGTTTTCTGCCCCATGGATCAGAACAAAAACCGTGTGTATAAAGTATGCTAAATTTTTGCTTGCCGGAAAATTCTTTGTTAATATACTCAAAGTTTGTTGTAAATTGGGTGTCATAAGTGCGCGAAAGCATGGCGATATCCTTTTTGTTGATGTCAATATGATAAGGACTATAAAATAAAAATGCTTAAAAAGAAAGAAAAAAATCCGGTTGTTCTGCAGGTTTTGCCGGAATTAAACCAAGGCGGTGTTGAGTTGGGGACGATTGAAATTGCCTCAGAGCTCAAGAAAAAAGGGATTGAAAATTTTGTGGCTTCCGAAGGCGGACGCATGGCCTATAATTTAGAAAGGATGAAAGTCAAACATTTTACACTTCCCTTAAAAACAAAAAATCCCATCAAGTGGTGGCTTAATTACAGACGCCTTGTCAAGATCATTAAAGAAAACGGGATTAATATCGTACATGCACGTTCGCGCGCACCGGCGTGGAGCGCATATTGGGCGGCGAAAAAAACGGGTGCAAAGTTTTTGACAACATTTCACGGGACATATGGCTTAAAACCGAGGTGGCTCAAGTTGAGATATAATCGCGTTATGACTTATGGCGATTTGGTGATTGCGATTTCAAACCACATTAAAGAGCATATTCTGAAAAATTATCAGTGCGATGAGAAAAAAATCAGGTTGATTCATCGTTGTGTGAATATGGACAATTTTGATGTTTCGAAAATCACCGCCGAGCGCATGATTAAATTGATGGAAGAATACCATTTGCCAGATGATAAAAAAATCATCTTACTTATCGGGCGTTTGACGCGTTGGAAAGGTCAAAAGCTGATGATTGAAGCATTGTCAAAAATGCAGGACACGGACTTTTTCTGTGTATTTGTCGGTGATGATCAGGGACGCACGTATTATACCGAAGAATTAAAAGAAGATATTGCAAAATATGGTATGGATGGTCGTTTTGCCTTTATTAAAAATGTGACCGACGTGCCGGCGATGATGATGATTTCGGATGTTGTGGTTTCGGCCTCAACTGATCCGGAGGCTTTCGGGCGCATTGCCGCCGAAGGTGAGGCGATGGGAAGAATCGTTGTGGCCTCAAATATCGGAGGATCGCTTGAAAACTTAAAAGACGGTGTGACGGGCAAGCATTTTAAATCAGGCGATGCCGACAGTTTGGAACAGGCGTTGCGTTGGGCAATAGGCTTGTCTGACGCCGAACGTAAAAAAATCGGCGATGCGGCGATAAATTTTGTAAAAGAAAACTTTACAAAGCAAATTATGTGTGATAAAACACTCGCTGTTTATCACGAATTGATGAACATGGATTAATTTAAATTTTGAGGTTATACAAATGATAAAAATTAAATTGCCTGACGACAGTCAGCTCGAATTAGAGGATGGTGCAAACGGTTATGATGTTGCACTTAAAATAAGCGGTTCGCTTGCAAAAGCGGCTTTAGCGGTTAAAGCAAATGACAAATTGCAAGATTTAACAACCCCTGTTACAAACGATTCGACTGTCACCATCATAACCTCAAAAGACAAAGAAGGTTTGCACATCTTGCGTCACAGCGCTTCACACATTATGGCTGAAGCGGTTAAAGAATTATGGCCTGAAACGCAAGTCACCATCGGGCCAGCCATTGAAAACGGTTTTTATTATGATTTTGCACGCAAGACACCTTTTACACCTGAAGATTTGGAAAAAATCGAGGCCAAAATGCACGAGATTGTAAAGCGCGATGAAAAGATTGAGCGCTTTGTCTTGCCGCGAAATGAGGCTATCGCCTTTTTTGAGGGCAAAGGTGAACATTATAAGGCGGAAATCATTCGCGATTTGCCTGAAGATGAGGTCATTTCACTTTATAAACAAGGTGATTTTACGGATCTTTGCCGTGGGCCTCATGTGCCCTCGACAGGAAAGGTCGGCGATGCCTTCAAATTGATGAAAGTGGCTGGTGCTTATTGGCGCGGTGATTCGAATAACGAAATGTTGCAACGTATTTATGCCACGGCCTTTGCGGACAAAAAAGATTTGAAAGCCTACCTTGATATGCTTGAAGAAGCAGCCAAACGTGACCATAGAAAATTAGGCAGAGAGATGGATTTATTCCATTTTGAGCCTGAATATGCGCCGGGTGCTGTTTTTTGGCATGACAAGGGCTATAAAATTTATCGTAAATTGATTGAATATATGCGCCGCCGTCAGCAAAACAACGGTTATGTCGAGATTTCAACTCCGCGCGTGATGGACAGAGTTTTGTGGGAGACTTCCGGACACTGGGATAAATACGGTGCGCACAACTATTCCGGCCAGACGGAAGATAAAAAATGGTTTTGCATTAAGCCGATGAATTGCCCGGGATGTTTGCTTGTTTATAAGCAGGGTATCAAGTCATATCGCGATTTGCCGCTTCGGATTGCAGAGTTTGGCAAAGTCAACCGTTATGAGGCATCGGGGGCATTGATGGGCTTGATGAGAGTGAGAGAGTTTACGCAAGATGATGCGCATATTTTCTGCACTTTAGAGCAAATGGAAGAAGAATGCATCACGACCTTAAAGCTGATTTTTGATATATACAAAGATTTTGGTTTTGATGATGTAAAAATTTATCTTTCAACCCGTCCGGACAGTATTTATCGTATCGGAAGCGATGAGGTTTGGGATTTGTGCGAAAATTCGCTTGCCAATGCATTGACTTCACACGGCTATAAGTATGAGATTAATCCGGGTGAGGGTGCTTTTTATGGCCCGAAGCTTGAATTTATCTTAAAAGATGCCATCGGGCGTGAATGGCAATGCGGTACGATTCAGGTGGATATGAACTTGCCTGAGCGTTTTGATATTTCGTACATCGGTGAAGATGGTGAAAAACACAGGCCTGTAATGTTGCATCGTGCATTGTTCGGCTCAATTGAACGCTTTTTGGGTATTTTAATTGAAAATCACGCAGGTCATTTGCCGCTTTGGATTTCGCCGTTACAGGTGATGGTTGCGCCGATTATCAGTGAGTTTGACGATTACGCAAATGAGGTTGTTAAAACGTTAAGGCAGGCAGGCTTGACGGCTGAAGCTGATTTAAGAAATGAAAAAATCAACTATAAGGTTCGTGAACACAGCCTTGCCAAAGTGCCGGTCATTGCGGTTGTCGGTGCAAAAGAACGCGACAATAAGACCGTGACGGTTCGCCGTTTAGGCTCTGAAAAACAAGAAGTGATGAGCTTAAATGACTTTGTAAAAGCACTGAAAGCGGAAGCCACCATGCCGCATATGGATGAGTGATATAGAAAAAACTGCCGCGAAAGCGGCAATTTTTTTGCATATTGAAAAAAAATTCTTGACAAAGTTTTGTTTTCCGGCTATATTGAGGGTGTTATACGAAATTATTAACCAATACCAATAAGTTATGGAAAAAAGTAAAAACTTGGCCGCAAATGGTCGTGAACTGGTGTCTCTCGTAAGAATTTATCCCAGAAGTGCGTACGCTCCCAAAATTGATTTTTCTGATTACGAAAACAAGGACATTTGGGCCGTTATTCCCTGCTGGAAGTCTTCCGATGGCACTCTGACTTCCGTTAAGACTGGTGCTACCGTCAAGGTTAGTCCACATGATGAGATTCGTCATGAAAGCTGGGGCACTGCCTTTGATTTCCCAGATGGTGAGAAGATTATCTACACCCGTTATTGGGAAAAAGGTCGTCCCTACTATAAGTTCATTCCTCGTGAATGCCGCGAGTGCGAATGTATTGTCATACGTGCCCGTGGTGAGGAACTGACAGCAGCGCCTAGGCGTTGAGGTCGAGAAAAAAAATCAGCTCCGTTTTTAACGGAGCTTTTTTGTTGTTATTTGATAACGTCTATTTTTCAACAATCATCACTTTTTCAGCCGTGATGATATGTCCGTAGACGACTGAATCGCCTTCATTGCGCAAGGCTTTTCGCTCAGAGCCGATTTTTGAAAAGCCGCATTTCGTCAGGAGCGTTAAAATATAATCCACAGAATGGACGAATCGACCCGAAGGCGTTAAATAATAGTCATTGGCGTTGATGTTATTTTCTGAAATACTGAAGACCATATGCCCGCCCAAATCAAGCCGTTGCGCCGCATTTTCAAACACTTGGCGCAAATCACCGAAGTACGTTAAAACATCACCGATGGTCATGAGTTGATAGGTTAAGGTGTCGTTTTTCAAAAACTCAGCCAAGTCAGCTTTTTCAAGGCGATGATAAATGTTTTTGCGTTTGGCCTCATCAAGCATTTTTTTTTTTTTTTTCACTCCGACGGCATAATGCCACCCGATTAAAGGGATGACATTTTCGGCACATAAACCCGTTCCGCAACCTAAATCAAGGTAATTTGTCCTTTTATAAAAATCTTTTTTGAAATGCGCACGCACCGCTTGTGCAATATAAACCGGCACCATATAATCAAGTCCGAAGAGCGTGCTTTCAAAATCACCGGCAAATAAATCAAATATCTTTTCAATGTATTGCGGATCAGCTTTTTTTAATTTTTTATTTTCTAAAATCGCACCGCCCATATACTGCACGAGAGGGTCTTTTTTGAAGCCTTCCACCCATTTAGCGGCGTATTCTTTGGCAAGTTTTTCTTTGCCCTCGGCCGCGCATTCATAAAGCATATAACCGAAATTGATGTTTTGGTCCTGTTGCGCATCGCCTGCAAATAAAACTGCTTTCCAACCGAAAGAAAGTGCATTTTCATAATCTTCGGACTTTTGATAGAGTCTGCTTAAAGCATCATAAATCCACGGGTTGTCGCTTTTATACGACAGGGCTTTTAACAGGTTTTTTTCAGCCTTTTCAATACGCCCGAGTTCCATATACGAATTGCCTGAAATGATATAAGCATCGACACTTGAAGGATAAACCTCAAGAGCGCTTAGTGCATAATCAAGGGCTTTGACATACTTTGTCATGTCATAACAAGTGTTGGCCATATTAATCAATGCAATATAGCTTTTGGGGTTGATTTGATAGGCTTTTTCATAATAAGAAAACGCTCTTTCGTAAAGGTGTTGACAATACGCACTGT
This sequence comes from uncultured Pseudomonadota bacterium, assembly GCA_902785935.1. Lineage (GTDB taxonomy): Bacteria > Pseudomonadota > Alphaproteobacteria > RF32 > CAG-239 > UBA1254. The sequence continues at coordinate 1,424 of CADAAN010000041.1, read as the reverse complement.
TGCCCAAAATCAAAAGGGCAGAGGTATTTTTTTCATCTCTTTTCAAGACAACTTTGGCAAATTTTTGCGCATTTTCATAATCTTCATTGTTGTAGTATAGATTTGCAAGAGCCAAAAGCGATAAAACGGATACGGGGTTTAATCGTGACGCTTTTTTGTAATAGCGAATCGCCGCGTCCGTTTGGCCGATGGCATCAAAACAATTGCCGCAAAACATCGTATATTTTTCGGTTTTCGGATATTTTTTCGTCAGCGAAAGATAAATATCAAGGGCCTCTGGATATTTTTGTTCTTCATACAGACGATCGGCTTGTTTTTCGAGCGTATCCAAGATACTTTTACCTGCTTTTTAGTTCAAATCTCGAACAATATACCACATTTTTTTAAAAAATAAAGCAATTTTGTGAAAAAAAGTGTTGACGCACAAAAATAAATCGTGTATTTATCATTTCGAATCGATGGAGGTGTGGCGGAACTGGTAGACGCGCTAGACTCAAAATCTTGTTCGCTTTGCGAGTGGGAGTTCAAGTCTCCCCACCTCTACCAAAAATAAAATCCCGGCTTAAAGGTCGGGTTTTTTTGTTGCCTGAAGGATTTGAGGAGCAAGATACGGCTTAAAAAATAATTTTGTAATGGCTTTTTATCAAATTTTTTTTTATTATATCAAAAGAGTGTACCGATATTTAAGGAGAAAAAAATGAATGTTTTATTTGTAAATGCCGCCGTGCGCGAAAATTCGCGCACCAAAATTCTGGCTGATTATCTTTTAGGTAAATTAAACGGACATATCACGACCATAGATTTGAATACCGATAAGCCTCTGCCTTTGAATAGAGAAAGTCTTGAAAAGAGAAATCGTTTGATTGCTCAAAAAAAATTTGATGATGATATGTTTTTTTATGCCCGCGCGTTTCAAAAAGCCGAAATTGTTGTGATTTGTGCGCCGTATTGGGATTTTTCATTTCCGGCTTTACTCAAAACATTTGTTGAGCATATCAATGTCGGAGGACTTGTTTTTAAATACGCCGATGACGGAAACATTGCTTCGTTGTGCAACGCAAAAAAGCTTTATTATGTGACGACCATGGGTGGGCATAATCCGACGGATTTCGGTTTTGGATACATTAAAGCACTTTGCGATACGCTTTATAAAATTAAAGATGTTGAATTGGTTAAGGCCGAAGGGCTTGATATCATCGGCAATGATGTTTCTTTGATTTTGGAAAATGCAAAAAAACAAATTGATGCAATGTTTTAAAATGAATAATTTTTTTGTTTAAAAATCAATGTATTAAAATATGTTTTTGATTTTTTTCAATCTTATGCAATTTTTTGCTTGATTTTCAAAAAAATAGTATATATAAGAGGAAAGAATAAATAAGCGGGCGCTTAGCTCAGTTGGCTAGAGCATCTCGTTTACACCG
>CADAAN010000040.1 GCA_902785935.1 uncultured Pseudomonadota bacterium | reverse complement strand
GATTTTATTGGTACGCGCACGGGGGCTCGAACCCCGGACCCACTGATTAAGAGTCAGTTGCTCTACCAACTGAGCTATACACGCATCCTAAAGATTGAGCCTCTTATAGCAAACTAAAATTTAATTTGCAAGTATTTTTTTAAAAAAATTTACATTTTTTTCTTGACTGAAATTTAGGTTTATGTTCTAATAAGGATTAGGTAGGAAGGTTTTACTTTTCTATCAAGTACCCTGATAGGGTGCGGGGCTGTTAAAGAGCCTTATTCAGGACAGTGAAGGATAACGCTGTAATTTTATAGTGTTTTTTTGTTTTTAAAACACAGCTATCCCCGAAATAGTCGGGGAATTCGCAACGTATGTTCAAGATTTACCTAAAGGTTGCGAAAGTCATTTTCCTGAATATGATTCTTTAACTTCCCCGATCGCCTATTACAGGTGATCCAATTTTTTTATATTCATCTTAAGAAGGAGAAAATTTATGAGAAAAATGATTTTTGTTGTTATGCTCATCTCTTTGATGCCAATAAAAGCTTTTTGTGTTGCAAGTTGTCCATCAGGAACGACGGAAAATGTGGACTGTTGGGATTGCGGCGCAAATTGTACGGCGGTGCTTGATGAAACAGGGCAAATGACAATATCGGGAGAAGGGTCTATGTATCAATATTCTTGGACAGGCTCATCTCCGAACAGAGTGACGACCGCTCCTTGGAAAACCAAAATTGATGATATTGAGCGTTTGGTCATTCAAGACGGTATCGAAACGGTCGGTTATTCTGCCTTTTGCGGCACAAAAATTAAAGAGCTGGAGTTGCCGACCTCTGTTGCTGAAATTGAAAACTATGCTTTTATGGACGGAGCGTTGGAAAATGTCAATACGCTCAAAAATCTTTCAAGCATCGGTAGTGGCGCTTTTTATCAAACAAACTTAAAAAAAGCAGATTTGCCGGATAATTTAGCAGAAATAAGAGGCGATGTTTTTACCGGTACGGATTTGGTGACGATAGATATCCCCAATACAGTGACTTCAATCGGAAATTATACATTTTTGGGGTGCAACTACTTAACGGATTTGATTATTCCCGATTCGGTCACATCGATAGGGGTAAAAGCTTTTGCTCATGATGAAAATTTAATCGATCTGACGATTCCTGATACGATTGATGATGTGGGAGAAGGTGCATTTGTAAATGTCAATGTTGCAAACTTAAACATCAGTGCGGATAAGCTTGAAATGTACTTAAACGCCGGCGGGGCATTTAAGGAAGGTGCAGGTATTGTGTGCACATCGGGTGATTGTTCGAAAGTGTTAGCAGATTTTGATAAAAAAAACGGAACAAATTATAGGTATTATGCAAGTATTTGCAAAACAACGGAGCCATGCGGAAAGGCAAAGCCAATTCGGCAAAGTATTCGTATCTATACGATAGATGAGGCCAATGCCGTCGCTGGCAAAACAAATCACGTCAAAATCAGGTATCGATAAAAAAACAACCCTTAGAATCTTTTAAATCAATTTTAAGGGTGTTTTTTTATATTAATCAAAGACTCTGAAATAGAGATGTTTCAAAACTTTGCTTAAAGGTTGATATCTACATCATCTACATCGTCATCGTCGTCATCGTCATCATAAAACGAGTTATTTGCAAGCATCAAAGCCTCTTCTTCAGGCGTAAATACTTTTTGAACAGGTGCGCGGCGATGATTGATGATGTCTAAAATATAATTTCCGGCAAGTTTGTACAAGTCGACAAGGTGATTGTTGTACATATGATCGCCTTCTTCAATCTCGGCATAATCAATATCCGAATGACGTTGCATATTGAGCCTTCTGGCAAGATCTTTAACCAGTTGCGGATTGTCAATCTCATCTTTGCCGCCCTGAATAATCAAACCTGATGTCGGGCAGGGGGCTAAGAACGAAAAGTCTTTTTCATTAGCCGGCGGTGAAACGGCAATAAAGTTTTTGATGTCCGGACGACGCATTAAAAGCTGCATACCGATCCATGCACCGAAAGAATAACCTGCAATCCAGCATATCTTGGCTTCAGGATTGGCATGTTGCAACCAATCAAGTGCGGCGGTGGCATCTGCAAGTTCTCCCGGGCCGTCTTCAAAAGTACCGACAGAACGTCCGACTCCTCTGAAATTAAAGCGCAAAACAGAAAAACCTAAATCACGAAAACAGCTGAACAATGTGTACACAACCTTGTTGTTCATTGTTCCGCCATATTGCGGATGCGGATGCAAAATCAGTGCAATCGGTGCATTTTCACGCGTGGATTGGTGATATCTGCCCTCAAGTCTGCCAGCCGGTCCGTTAAATAAAACTTCAACCATATTTAAAACCTCTTTACAAATATCATTTTGTTTTTTATTATTTGATGAAGAGGAATATAACACAAAATGAAAACAAATTTCAAGTCTTTAATTTTATCTGATTTAGAAAGTATCGTCAAGCGAGATCCTGCAACATCGTCAAAATTTCAGGCGGCGCTTTTTTCTTCGGGCTTTCATGCAATTTTATTTTATCGATTTAATCATTTTTTGTGGTGCAAAAAGTGGTGCTTGACGGCGCGCTTTTTATCACAAACGGCGCGCTTTTTAACAGGGGTTGAGATTCATCCGGGCGCTGTTATCGGTCAAGGTTTTTTTATTGATCACGCCATGGGGGTCGTGATTGGTGAAACGACCGAAATCGGTGATAATGTGACCTTGTACCAAAATGTGACGCTCGGTGGCACAAAGCTTTTTGATGCAACCGGAAAAACGACGGGAAAGCGTCATCCGACGATTAAAGACAATGTTATCATCGGCGCAGGTGCTCAGGTTTTGGGGCCGATTGTTGTCGGTGAAAATGCAAAAATCGGGGCTAATGCCGTTGTTGTCAAAGATGTGCGCAAAAATGCAACCGTTGTAGGTCCGACTGCACATTATGTGGCAGAAAAACCAAATGCAGAGCAAATTTTTTGTGCGTACGGAATTGATAAAAATCTGACAGACCCCATCAGTGATGAAATTAAATTATTATATCAAAAAATCAAAGAGATGGAAGAAAAAATCAATCATTAATGAAATAAAAATTGCCCTGTTTCATTGAAATACAGTAAAACCGCCCCGATTTTTGAGATGGGGCGGTGTTTTTTGGCGATAAAGAAAAGATTATTCTTTGACTTGGTTTTTCAAGTTTTTCATAATCTCTTGACGGAGCTCTTTGCCGACTTCGGGCGTGACAACACGTTTTTCTTGCCCCGAGATTTGCCTTTCTGCAATTTCATCGGCAATCACAACACCAGATTTACCTTTCAGTTTGGGCCCGTTTTTCAGACGCTTTTTGTTTTTAGCAATTTGAGCTTGAATTTCTTTTTCTTTTTGCCATGATTTTACAATCTCCATTATCTCTCTGTCCCGGTCAACTGGGTTAGCCAATCCATGTAAAAAGCTAGCTCGTGGTAAATCTTCCATATTAGCACCGGCTTTTAATAAAACTGTTGCTACTCCTCTTGATCTAGCACCTACCAAAGGCCTGTATCCACCTATGTCTTTAGCATTCACATCAGCACCTTTTTCAAGCCAAAACTTTGCTGCCTCCGCCGTTTCACAATTTCTTAAAGCATCTTGGATATCAACAGCATTCACATCAGCGCCGGCGTCAATCAAGAGCTTTATTTGCTCTGTTGTTTTAGCATAATATAAAGCTGTTTGTCCATGGTCGCCTTGAGCATTCACATCAGCGCCGGCGTCAATCAAGAGTTTCGTTTGCTCAGCTGTTTGAGCTCTCATTAAAGCTGTTTCACCAGCGTAAATTACAGCATTCACATCAGCACCGGCGTCAATCAAGAGTTTCGTTTGCTCAGCTGTTTGAGCATAAGCTAAAGGTGTATCATTTGTACGAGCTTTAGCATTCACATCAGCACCGGCATCAATCAAAAGCTTTGTTTGCTCAGCTGTTTGAGCCATCATTAACGCCGTTCGGTTAAACATATTTTCTTTAGCATTTACATCAGCACCGGCATCAATCAAAAGCTTTGTTTGCTCAGCTGTTTGAGCTCTCATTAAAGCAGTCCAACCATTGTCGCCAACTGTAATGCCAGAGGTTATAGCATTCACATCAGCACCGGCATCAATCAAAAGCTTTGTTTGTTCAGCTGTTTGAGCCATTGTTAAAGCCGTTTCTCCACTTTGGTCTTTAGCATTCACATCAGCACCGGCTTCAATCAAAAGCTTTGTTTGTTCGGCTGTTTGAGCTTCCATTAAAGGTGTTCTTTCCCAATCAGACCTAATATTCGGACGGGCTCCCATTTCAAGGGCTTTTTTTGTTTCTTCTGCCGTACTTGCATACAACAACATCTCTTCTGCGTCTGTGTAATACATCGTCTTATTCCTTTTTCAAAAAAAATTGTACCATTTTGTCTAATTGTAACAAAACCACCGTTTAATTCTACCTGCATTAAAAAAATCTTGAAATTTTTAAGTTATTGATTTTGCGATGAAAAAAATTTTAAAAAATTAAAAAAAGTTGTTGACTTTAAACGGTGGTTTAAATTGACCAGCTTTGATGCCAAAAAATAACGCTGTTTCAAATGGATAAAAATAAAAACATATAAAATCCGTATATGTGGATAATTGTTCAAAGTTTCGTTGTTTTTGTGTGCACTTTGTATTATCTTGTCGGTATTGAGTAAACATTTTAAGGAAATTTTAATGACACAAAAAAATAATCCTTGGGAAACAGATTTTCCTCCGGAGCCTGATAAACCCGGTGATATTATTGCAAAAAAATTGAAAAACGTCTCACCGATTAAAACCGCGCATTTTAATGCCTCAAAAGATGATTTTAGCGGATACATCAAACTTGGCATTATAGCCGCCCTTATTTTATGGCTGGCATCAGGTTTTTATCAGCTTCAGCCGAGCGAAGAAGGTGTTGTTTTGCGTTTTGGAAAATACGTTGAAACGACCTCGGCCGGTTTGCATTATCATTTGCCGGTCCCGATTGAAGAGGTTATCAAGGTTAATGTCACGCAAGAACGAAGCATCAATTTAGGTGTTGAAGAAAATGTGGCTCAAAACAGATTTTCAAACCGATCAAGTGTCGCACTTAATTCATTTACTGAAAGTCATATGCTCACGGGTGATGAAAATATTGTTGATATCAATTTGACCGTGGTTTGGAAAATTAAAAATGCCAAAGATTATTTATTTAATGTCAGAAGCCCTGATGTCACGGTGCGTGTTGCGGCTCAATCCGTCTTGCGCGAAATTGTCGGACAGTCTGAGATGCAACCGATTATCACGGGCGACAGAAGCAAGGTTGAAACCGATACAAAAGAAGAGCTTCAAAAACTGATGGATTCTTTCGGAGCCGGTATTTTAATCGTGCGTGTTAAGCTGCAAAAAGCCGACCCGCCGAAGCAGGTTGTCGACGCTTTTAATGAAGTTCAGCGTGCTAAAGCCGATCAGGAGCGTTTTAAAAACGAGGCTGAAGCCTACCGCAATGAGGTTTTGCCAAAAGCTAAAGGTGAGGCGGTTAAACGCCTGCAAGAAGCTGAGGCTTATAAAGAAGCTGTCATCAACAAAGCCAAAGGTGATGCAAAACGTTTTACAAGCGTTTATCATGCTTATCAAAACGGCAAAGAAGTGACGGCAACAAGACTATATCTGGAAACGATGGAAGATGTCATCAAAAACGCCAAAACGACTGTTGTTGATCCGTCAGCCAAAGGCTCAAATGTTTTGCCGATTTTGCAAGTTCAGTAAGAAAGGAAAAATCATATGTCGAAGTTAAAAATCAAATATGCGGCTTTAGCTGTTTTGGGGTTGCTCATTGTGACGGCCAGTGAATCGCTTTATACCATTCAGCAGTATGAACAGGCGATTGTTCTTCAGTTCGGTGAGCCTGTGCGTGTCATTAAGGCGCCTGGGTTGAAAGTTAAGATACCTTTTATTCAAAAAGTGGTTTATTATGATACAAGGCTGTTAAACCTTGATCCTCCGGCGCAGGAAATTGTTTTGGGTGATAAAAAGCGCTTGGACGTCGACAGCTTTACACGTTATCAAATTGTCGATCCGCTTCGCTTTTATCAAACGGTCAGAACAGAAGTTCAGGCTCAAAGCAAGCTTGAAGAAATTGTTAATTCTTCGGTCAGAAATGTTTTGGGTCGTATTACGTTAAAGGAATTGTTGTCCGAAAAGCGCTCGACCATTATGGCTGATATCTCAAGCGCCGTTAAAAAAGATGCATCTGCCATCGGAGTGCAAGTGGCTGAGGTGCGCATTCGTCGCGCAGATTTGCCGATTGAAGTTTTGCAGGCCATTAATGATCGGATGAAGGCTGAACGTGAGCGCGATGCCAAAGAAGCGCGTGCTGAAGGTCAGCAGGCTGCATTGCAGATTCGTTCTACCGCCGATAAAGAAAGCACGATTATTGTTGCCGAGGCTGAAAAACAGGCTCAAATCATCAAAGGTGAGGGCGATCAGACAGCAACTGAAATTTGGAACAAGGCAGCAGGTCAAGATGAAGAATTTTATGCTTTTTACCGTTCGCTTGAGGCTTATCGCAACGCCATGGCAAAAGATAAGAATACACTTGTTCTTTCGCCCGATTCTGAATTTTTTAAGTATTTCCAAAATAAAATGAAACAGGTCGCCAAATGATAAAAAAAATTGTATTTTTTTCACTTTTTTTGAGCTTTGAGGCATATGCGCAAACATCATTTGCCCCGATTGTCAAGCAGGTGATGCCTTCCGTTGTTAGCGTTTCAACAGAAATGAAGGCCGAATCTGATACAGATGCGCAAGATGTGCAAGACAGTCTTGTGTTTGATAATGACGGGCATATTGCACTTGGTGCGGGTTTTATCGCAGATGAGGACGGTTATGTTTTAACAAACCGTCATGTGATTGAAAAGTCAAAAGAAATCAAAGTCACAACTTTTGATGGAGAGGTTTATGCAGCCACACTTGTCGGTGAAGATGATGTGACCGATATCGCATTATTGAAAATTGAACCGCAAGAGCCGTTAAATCCGGCCGTATTGGGCGATTCTGATACGGTTGAGGTCGGTGATTGGATTTTGGCTGTCGGTAATCCGTTCGGGCTTTCAAATACAGTGACAACAGGCATTGTTTCAGCCAAATCACGCAATATCGACGAAACGCCGTTTGATGATTATATCCAGACCGATGCCCCTATTAATGAGGGCAATTCGGGAGGGGCAATGTTTAATATGGCAGGTGAAGTTGTTGGTCTTAATACGCTGATTTTTTCTAAAAAAGGCAATAATGCAGGTGTCGGTTTTGCCATCCCGTCAAACCAGATTAAGCGCGTTTATCAGGCCTTAAAGGAAAAGGGAGGCATTACACACAGTGCGCTTGCAATTGAGCTTAAAGAAACATTGCTTGAAAATGCCAAAAAGGCTCTGATTGTAACGGCTTTGAAAAATGAGGATTGGGCCTTAAAAAATGATTTGCGTGTCGGAGATATCATCATATCATACAATGATACGCCCGTTACGACGCGTCAGGCTTTTTATGTGTTTATTTCAAAGCTCAGTCCTGAAACGGAATTGACTTTTAAAATATACCGCGATGGCGAAATGACGGAATTGTTGGTTGAAACAACTGAGCTTAAAACAAGTCATGCGGCAGAATTTTCAGAGGCAGCAGATGGGGCGGATTGATTTTTATCATTTAACGAAAAATACACTCGATGAAGCATTGCCGAAACTTGCTTTGAAGGCGTATGAGACAGGAAAAAAAATCAAGATTAAAGTCGGTACAGAACAGCGTGTAGACTTTATCAATTCTCTTTTATGGACATTTGATGAAGAAAGCTTTTTGCCCCATGGTACAAAAAAAGAGGGCAATGCCGAATTGCAACCGATTTATCTTTCTTTTGATGATGAAAACCCGAATAAAGCAACGCTTCTGTTTGCGGTCGACGGAGCAAACATAACGCCCGAAAATACGCACAATTTTGAACGTATTTTTTATATTTTTGATGCCAATAATAATCAAGAACTTCAAAATGCAAGACAGACATGGAAGGCTTTTAGTTCGGAAGAATTTGAACGTCATTATTGGAAACAGGATGCCTCAGGCAAATGGACAGAGCAAAAGCTTTGATTTTTAAAAGTTTCTAAAATGTGTATCAAACATCCTCGCATCGTTTGGTGTGAGGATGAGCGTGCCGCTTATCTGTACCTTATCTTGACTGAGTTGACTTTGCCGGCAACGGCATTCGCCTCATCGATGGTGTAAATGCGCTTTTCTGTTCGTCTGCCTGATGTTGTGACAAGTTTTCCTTTATTGTCAAACACATAGGTCACGCCGTTGATTTTTTTTGTTGTTGCTTTGGTTGATTTGAGCTCGCCATATCCGCTCGCTTCTAGATTTGCGTCGCATTTTGCCGTATCACCGGTGCAATAGATTTTGAGATTTTGCGGTATGGTGCTACCAAAAATCTTATCTAGTCGCGTATTTTCGCCGATTGTTAAAGTTTGAAGCTTCGGACAACCTCGTAAAGCATAATCCCCAATAAATTCAACAGAATCCGGTATAACAATATTTTTTATGTTTGTGTTATAAAAGGAATACGGGCGAATTTTTGTTACAGAATCAGGAATTGTGATATTTTGTAATGCATGATTTTCATAAAAAGCACCATAACCAATGGTGGTTACTGTGTCTGGTATCGTAACATTTTCGGCAGGCATACGATAAAATGCATAGGTAGAAATTGATTTAAGAGAACCTTCGAAAAAAAAATTCATCTTGTCTTGACTTTTGCAACCTTTCGGGCTTAGATATAAGAAAAGGATAAAAAATATGAGTAAAGAATATCACCATGAACATCACCATCACCACGAAGTCAGCACAAAATCAATCAATCGTTTGATGATTTCGTTTGTGATTAATATGGCTCTTTCCGTTGTTGAGATTATCGGCGGAATAATCGCAGGCAGTGTGTCTTTAATCGGTGATGCGCTTCACAACACCTCAGATGCCTTTTCAATTTTGATTGCCGTCTTTGCCTTCAAAATCGGGCATAAAAAGGCGGATAAAAAATATACATACGGTTTTAAGCGTGCAGAAGTCATCGGCGGGTTTGTCAATTTAATTTTGCTTTTTATATCGGGACTATATCTGATTGCAGAGGGTGTTGAACGCTTGATATCTCCGCATTTGATAGACGGAAAGCTTATTGTTGTTGTATCAGTTTTGGCCTTAATTGTCGATGCGGCAACAGCCAAAATTTCGCATCATCATGCACATGACAATGCCAATATGAAGATGGTTTTTGTGCATAATTTGGCTGATGCGTTTGGTTCAATCGGGGTGATTGTTTCTGGCCTGTGTGTTATCTTTTTTGATGTTTATTTTGTGGATGGCTTGATTGCACTTTTGATTGCGGCTTATATGATTTTTCAATCTGTCATTTCTTTCAAACCGATTGTGCACATTTTGATGAATGCTGCACCTGAAAATGCTGATTTAGACAAGATTGAGCGTGCCATTAGGCATATCAAAGGCGTAGAAGATGTGCATCATATCCATGTTTGGTGCATAAACGAACATGATGTTTCGCTTGAATGTCATATTAAAGGCAAAGATTTTGCCTTGATTGAAAAAATCCATACACTTCTGAGTGAAAAGTTTGAGATTAATCATTGCAATATTCAGCTTGAAAATAAAGATTGTTGCAACAAATGTGAGCTGTGAAGGAAAAAAACATGAAATACGCCATTGCTCTTGCTTTGCTCGGTATATACACGATTGCTCAATCGATTGCATATATACCTCAAATATACAAGCTTTTTAAGACAAAAAAGGCGGATGATTTAAGTTTGCCAAGCTGGCTGATTTGGTTTATATCGGATTTTTCATATCTCGGATATGTTTTGCTTGAAACCCCTGAAATTGGTTTAATTTGTGCCACCTTGTGGGATATTGTGCTGATTTTAATAACTTTTGTTTTAACACTGCACTATCAAAAGCGAAAAAAAAATCGTCAGGCAGGTGAATAATGATTGTTCAAAAGATTGAATTTACAGATATTTTTGCGGCCAACTGCTATTTTTATATTGATGAGAAAAGCGGGCAGGGTGTTGTGATTGATCCTTCGGCGCACGCGGACAAACTTTTAGAAATAATTAAAAAAAACAACTGGAAAATAGAAAAAATTTTGCTGACCCATTCGCATTTAGATCATATCAAGGCTGTTTTAGCGCTTTCAACGGAGCTGAATGTGCCTTATTTCGGTTCCGCTGAGGCAGCAAAATATCTTTCTTCGTATGATTTCCAAGCTCATTTTACAAATTGGGATGTTGTCAAAAATATATCACATCTTGAAGATGGCACAATCATAAAAGTCGGTAGCGGAGAGCTTAAAATGATATATACGCCGGGGCATACACTGGATTCGTGCATTTATTATGATGAAAAAAACGGCATTGCTTTTACGGGCGACACGATTTTTAAAAACGGCATCGGTCGTACGGATATTGAAGGTTCAGGCGGAAATGAGCAAATATTAAGGCAAAATATCCGTATGAAAATTTTAACTTTGCCCAGTCAGACAATCCTTTATCCGGGGCACGGTGCGCCTACGACAGTCGGGACGGAAAAAATTTTTTATTAAAATCGTAAAAAAAAAGACTTGAT
>CADAAN010000039.1 GCA_902785935.1 uncultured Pseudomonadota bacterium | reverse complement strand
CGCACAAACTCTTCGTGGCAGTGATACATAATTTTGATTGTGTCACCGTCGATGACATTCAAAACTTTCGCACTGTCAGAACAAGCAGAGCATACGGGATATACGGGTTCTTGAATATATATCGGAATATATTGCGTCGGTGTTTGAGAGATTTCTTCCTTTGGCTCGGGGCTCGGATTTTGACAACCGGCGAGGATTAAAACCAAACATAAATAAAGATATTTTTGCATAAATTTGACCTTCCTTAAAAATTAGCGTTAAAAAAAGCCGTTCTGATAAAAACGGCAGGAAGTACAAACCTATTACTGGAAATAGAGCAGTCTATTTGGGATAATTCCCTTATTTAACCACCTTCCTGCCACGCAAGAAAGCGGTTTTACGCCATAAAAAACGGCAACCAGTTGAGGGTTTGTCTACCTCACACGGGTTATCAACCCGAGCAAGATTATCCTATGAAATCATTGCAGTCTTGTCAAGAATAAAATGCATTTCATAACCTTCCTTTACCAAATAATAAAAAAGCCACTTTGATGAGAAGTGACTGGAAGTTCAAAGCTATTTCTGAAGATATAGTGCGGCATATTGAGCCGCGAGGCCTTATTTTACCGCCTTCCAGTCTAATGACTTTCAGGCTTTTTCATCTTATAGATGCTTCAGAAAAGAGGCTTTGAAACCTCACACGGGTTATCAACCTGTGCAAGGTTATCCTATGAAATCATTGTTTCTTTGTCAAGAATAAAATGCATCCGCTGACTTTACTTTTTAAAATAACAAAAAAAGACCCGCGGGTTTGACGTGCGGATCTTTGTTTTAAGCTGAAAATAATTATTTTCTATCCTGAACTTTCATTTCTTCAGGTGCTTTTTGAACAGTTTCAATCACCTGCGTGACCGGTTTATAAACTGTTTGACGCCACGGGCTCGGCTCTTTGTAGACATAGTCACAAACCGTTAGGCCGAGGCTGCGCAAGGCCGTCTCGGTCGGCAGGAATAAATCTTTGCCTGCATCCGTCTTTTGTCCTGTATGCGCAACGCCGTTGACAGCACCGTGGTTGTCAATCAAAACACTGCCGATGGCAATATCTTGTGCATTTGTATCAACGATAATTTCAGCACCTTTGTCATCGCTGTAACGATATCCCAAAACCGTACCGCCGTTGTCGATATAGTTTTCAGAGCCGTTGTCAAATGCTTCAACATCCAAAAGCCCTAAAGTCATAAAACCCGTTTTGCCTGATTGCGGCAAATCAAGATTTAAGGCAAGCGGTGTATATTGCGTTTTTTCATCAAGCATGACAAGCGCCGTATTTTTGCTTGGGTTGACGCGTACAACGCGGCCGCTTAAGTCTTTGCCGTTGATGGTGCGGATATGACAAGCCGTGTTGTTCGCATCGGCCAAATCGGCTGACGTCAAAACAAACGAATCGGAAACAATCAAACCGGCACCTTTTTTGCCGTTTGCATTGGATATTTCAACAACCGATGCTCTGACTTTGTAAAGATTTTCAGGGCTTAAAACATCATATGGCGCAGAGGCTGTGATGCAAAGGCTGTCAAAAGCTTTAAGCTCTGTTTCAACCCATGTATCGTCAACAATTTGACAATCACCGCCGGCAATCACCCCGCCGTTTTCATCAATGCAATTGTCTAAAATTTGATGATCTTCGATAAAGCCTGAATTTTCTTCAATTTGTGCGACAGGGCAGGGAGCAAATTCTACCGGACAAGATGCACCCTCTGCGCAAGGCAACGGTTCCGGCTCACACGGCGCAGGCTCATGTATGATGATTTGCTGAATAGCAGGGCACTGTCTGATGTCAGCTTCGGGACGCGTCAATTCACACTGAATTTGCGCTCTCATCGGTTCTGCAAATTTACATTTTGCCGGATCAAGTGCTCTTTCTTCATCAATCAAAGCTTGACGTTCGGCACTTAATTCTTCAGGGCTTAAACGTGTCATGAGCTGAGCCTCAAAACCGCGCATGGCTTGAAGATTTGTTGCGGCATCGGCAAATGCGGCCTCAACAAGTGCAATCTCGCCTTGTTCAACGCCTAATGTCAAATCAGCATAGCCTGTTGTTGAACCTTGCCATAAAATTTTTGTTTTTGAAAGATTGGTCAGCTTCCACATAACCGTCATTTCAGAACGACCCGTGCGCAAATTGTTTTGTTTTGCGCCATCCCAATCATATCCGTCGCAAACATTCATGAAAAAGTCCGTAATCTCAGCCGTCAAAACATATTCCGGCAAAGGTGAAGGTGTTTTTTCCAAACAAATATCCGACGGTTTTTTAATGATATTATAGCAATCGCCCGTGACTTCTTCAAAAATGTCAATCAGACGCATGTCTTTTTCCATCACGCGACCACGATTTAATACAGCCTCTTTATCAAAACGGCGGCATCCGAAAATGCGAAAACGATAGTTACCCATTTTGTTTTTGACAGCCGTTTCATCATTTGAAAGGTTAAAGTCAACATGCTCTAAATAAAGCGGGGCAAAAGCACAACAGTTGCGCTCAAAAGCCTGAGCAACATAATCGTTGTAGGCAATCGCATAATTTGTGAGCTTTGGTGCAACACAAACCGGACAAGCGGGCTCGGGCGCAGGTGCCGCAATCGGTGCCGGCTCCGGCTCTTTACATTTTTCACACGGGCCTGTGTCAATCAAAGGTCCGCTGTCATAACAACGCTCGCACGGTCCCGTATCAATCAAAGGTCCGCTGTTGTGGCAACTTTTGCAACCACCACCCGGAAAAAGACTGCCATCTTTATCGGTTGCATCAAAAAGAGAGGCAAGCGAAAGTGATACAGGTGATGATGCCTTATAAGTCGGTGTATAAGAAGAGCTGTTTACTCTTGAACCATAACTGCCGAGATGAGCGGATTTTTGCGCTTGTGGAGCGGTATTCGGTATCTCGCGCACACCGAGTGTTGCATTGTGGCGTCTTGCCATCATGTCGCGCACACTGCGATTGTACGGGCTTTGGCTTGCCGCATCAACCTTGCACGATAATGCAGCGCCTATCACAGCAGCAACACCAAGTGATAAAATAAATATTTTAGACGGCTTGAATTTGTTCATATTTATGTCTCCTGTTTAATCATTTGAGGACATTGTGCGTCTGTAACTCAATGCCTCAGCTACGTGCATTTTAAGCACTTTTGTTTCGTTTTGCAAGTCCGCAATTGTTCTTGCTAACCTTAAAGTTCGATGATAACCGCGTGCCGATAACTTAATTTTATTGGCAAACGTGATTAAAAGCTCTTTGGCATCTGCTTGAAGACAAACTGCATCTTCAAGCATATCTCCTTTGAGCTCTGAATTTGTCAGCAGTTCGGGGTGACCGAATGTCTGAAATCTTTGTTTTTGAATTTCACGCGCTTTGATAACGCGTTTCAAAACAACGGCCGATGTTTCGCCTTTTTCTTTTTCAAAAATATCCCAAGGCGACACGGGCGGCACATAAACGTTGATATCAATTCTGTCCAAAAGCGGACCTGAAATTTTTGACTGATATTCGGCCGCACATTTCGGGGCGCGCGGACATTCCTGTCCTTTTTGACCCAAATAACCGCATTTGCAAGGATTCATGGCGGCAATCAGCTGAAAATGTGCCGGATAAGTATGGTGATGTTCGGCACGCGAAACCGTAATTTTGCCGTTTTCAAGCGGTTGGCGCAAAGCTTCTAATGTGGCGCGATTAAATTCAGGCAATTCATCTAGAAACAATACGCCGTTATGGGCAAGCGAAATTTCGCCCGGTTGAGCTTTTTTGCCACCACCGACAAGTGCCGCTGTTGATGCATTGTGATGCGGGTCGCGATACGGGCGGCTAAAATCAAGTTCGCCGTTTTTTAATGCACCGGCAACAGAATGTATGATAGATGTCTCTAAAGCCTCTTTTGCGCTCATCGGTGGTAAAATGGTAATCAGTCTTGAAGCAAGCATTGATTTGCCCGACCCCGGAGGGCCTATCATCAACATATTATGCGCACCGGCAGCCGCAATTTCAAGCGCGCGTTTGGCACTTTCCTGACCCTTAATATCCGCTAAATCAAGACTGCTTTGCTGAGAAATATGTTGTTTTTTTTGAGGCTCAGGCAAACTTTGGACGCCTTTGAAATGGTTAATCAATGAGAGCAAATCAGGTGCCGCCACAATATTTTTTAAGCCGCTCCATGCCGCTTCACTGCCCTGAGCTGCCGGACAAATCAGACCTTTTTCATCTTGATTTGCTTTTAGTGCAACGGGCAAAATGCCGTTAACAGGCATAATAGAGCCGTCAAGTCCGAGTTCACCCAAAATCAGGTATTCGGACATTTCTTCCTGTGGTAAAATCTGCATCACCGTAAGCAGAGCAACCGCAATTGCTAAATCAAAATGCGAGCCTTCTTTTAATAAATCGGCCGGTGCCAAATTGATGGTTATTCTCTTAGCCGGAAACGAAATACCGATGGCTTCAAAAGCCGCTTTTATGCGCTCTTTGCTTTCAGCAATGGTTTTATCGGGCAAACCGACGATTGTAAATGCGGGGATAGCCGATGTCATCTGGATTTGCAAATTGACATCCAAAACATCAAGCCCGCTAAAAGCAATCGTGTTGATTTGGCCTTGCATAATCTACCACCTCGGAACTCTGTTGTTTGAACGCCAACGACGTGTCGGATAACTGCCTTCTTCAAGCTGACTGTCTGATGCCGTAAAGCGTGGGATATCCGTTAATTTGACATAGTTTTGTTTTTCAAGTTCGGCGGCACACGCTTCGGCTGAAAATTCAGGTGTCGCATAGCAATAAGCAATCACACGCGTTGTCAAATTTTCGAGTGCAATCACCGGCTCCTGATACGTCGGAAGCTGATGCGTTTGAACCGTTGGTTCAACGCTTTTGAAATGCGTGCATGCCGCTGTAATTATGAGCAAAGCGACAAGGCATGACGATTTGATATAATTCATGTCCGTTCCTCGGATATTTATACTTTGACGCAATTATATCCCGAATTTATTAAAATAATCTTTATAAATTCAAATAACGTCCTTTTTATTATGTGCAAATGATATTGCTCTTCATAAAGCACTCTTTTTGAACAAAAAAAACAACCACCTGTTGAGGAGGTCGTTTTTTTTCTTAAATCAGAACAAAACATCAGCATCGCCATGGCTTAAATACCATTGTCTGGCTTGCATAAGATAGGTTTCGCACTTTTCAAGCGATAAATGCCCGTCATTGCCTTGAAGCCCTTTTTCTGCGTCAATGTAAAACACGCCGCATGAGGGCGAATTTTTGATGGCACATGCAATTTTATCAAGCTCTGAGGTGACATTTTGAGGGTCTATGCCGCCGGCATAACCTTGAACAATGTGCGTAAAAGCAGGCTTTTTGCGAAAATCCGGAAGTATGCCCTTGCCAAATGACGAATCGTAAAGGCAATCAAAACGGAGGCCTTTTAAATACAATTCGCGCACAAGCCGTTCATTACTTTCGTTAAACGAGAGAATAAACTGCCTGTTGAGATGTCTTTGAAGCGTCACAAGCGTGTCAGCACAATTCGGACTGACATCATCGCGTCCGAGTTTGAAGTTGAGCTGAATACGACTGAAAAATGGTTGGCCGTCAACACTTTTCAGCTCAATCAGTTCTTCAAGCTCAGGGACAACAATCCCTCGGCACATTTGTTCTACCCAGCCCTGGTTGACGTGCAATGCGGCATTGATGGTCCGATCGGCAGCCTTCAGCTCATGAACCAAATCATGAATCCATTCAAGCCGCGCGCCGCCTTTAGGCGATTGTTTGTCTGAAACCTGAACACCGATTTCGGCAAAATAATACTTTTTCATCAGGTTGATTAAGCCCTTGATGTCGGTGGACTCATCCGTCCCCGAACACGTTACATACATGAGATACATAATAAAAAAAGATTAAAAATTTATACAAACACAAACATTCTCATTTAAGATTAAACTAGCATTTTTTTTACAATTGTCAAATATTTTTTAAACTGCTTCAGGCAAGATTTTGAGATTTTTATGCCCCAAGATTATTCATAAAAAAAATTCCCCTTGGCATACATCCAAGAGGAAAAATTTTGATTTACGCTTCATCTGAAGAAGATTCTTCTTTTTGACGTTTAGATTTGTCCAGCTCATCAAGCTTAGGCAACAAACCGACATCACGTGCACCCGAAATGCCGAGCATCACCGTCAATGTCGCCGTCAATTGAGCCCAATCATTGGGGACAACAGATAAATACGGTGCCAAAACGCAGTTGATAAAAAAGCCGCCGAAAAGTGCCCAGCCGGTGATGGGAATCCACATCCTTTTCCAGCCTTTGTCTGAAACATTTTCAGGCATATCATCGCCCTTATTTCGGGTTAAATAATCTCTTGCACCCGAAATACCGAGCAAAACACCGAGCGCGGTCAGAAGATGCCCCCAGTCTACAAGCGTTTGACCTGTGAAAGGGGCAATAATGAGGTTGTTGATAAAACCTCCGGCAAGTGCATACCCGATGGCGGATATCCACAGGCGTTTGATTGCTAATTTTTTCATAATATAATGATTTAAGAATTTTTTTGTTATTCGGAGTCTATTTGTTTTTTGTCAAAATGTCAAGATGTTTTTTTAAATAAGGATGTTGATTTTTTTCTTTACAAATAAATTTTTGTTTGTTAATATAAAAGTATGGCAGAAGAAATTTTGCCAAGAACCGAGAGGTTCGGGGCTTTCAACGGCTCATTGTTCAGAGATACCAGAAATGGTATCCTTTTCGGATGCCTTTTTTTGGTATTTAAATCCCCGCTTGAGGTGGGGAGCTTGTGGCGTATGTACAGGCTTGTTCAAGCTAAAGGTTACAAGAGTCATTTCTCTGAACATGATTGTTGAACTCCCCTGCCGCTCAAAGAGCGGATTTTTTAATATTAACTTTATTTGTTGGAGAAAGTTTATGAAAAAATGTCGATTGATGCACGTATTAATGCTTAGTACAACTATTATATCATTTGAGGCAAATGCAACGGAATATAGGGATTGCCCGCCTGATGTGTGTAGTAAATCATCGTATATGAGCTGTAATAAATGTAAATATAATGAAGATAACCAAGTGACAGTTGCTGGATATTTTGAGGAGGGTTCGGATATGGGTTTTTATCCAATGGAGTACCGAAAATATGATAATGGAAAGTTGATAGAATCTTATACTCGTGACGATGAAGCTTTTCATGCAACGCAATATCTCTACAACGACGCTGGGCAATTAATTCAAGAAAACACAAAATATGCGTTTTATGACGATAATTTTATAAATTTTAGCGTTTTTGATTATACAGATTATACATATAGCGGCATCAGTGGCAATGAGAGTACATACAGCTACAATTACGATAATGCCGGACATTTAATTGAAGAATATTCCGATGGGCAATTGGCAGCAAAATATATTTATGAAGATGGACACTTGGCAGCGAAAGCTTCGGATGATGGATACCTAACTACGTATGATTCTGCAGGTAATGAGGTGTCGAAAAACTATATCGGCAATCGATCGGGTGGATGTGAAGACAGAGATGATCGTTTTGAATCTTCATGCAGACAAATTTTAGGTAATGGAAAGACACTTATTTGTGTCGGAGAAGAATCATGCGAGACTTATTATATCGAAGATGAAAACGGAAATTTGTCTGAATGCAATGGTTATGTTAATGCTTTGCTCGGCATTACGATTGAAGATGAGCAAAGGGCAAATGCGCCCCAATCACAACGATTTGAACTTTCGGACGGCAGTACGAAAATAATAGATGCTGACGGTAAAGTTCATTATGAAGGCAAGCGTATCTATACCATCGAGGAAGCAAATCAAGTTGCCGGCAAAGTCAATCGCGTGAGTATTCGCTATCGTTGATATGAGATATCGAAAGTCTTAAAGCCGACGGGAATATATTTAAGATAAGGTACAAATAAATTTACAATAAAACGGGTTGTTAAAGATTTTCTATCTGCTGATGCAATTGTTTGGCATTTTTATTCGTGATAACCTTTTTGCCGGTTTTATCTTCTAATTCCTTGCGTGCCTTTTTTGCAACTTCTCCGCCGGCTCTGGCAACCTTTGCATTTTGCGATAATCCTTTCGGATTTTGCGTCTTTGATATTTCCGTTGCCGAAACTTCAGCCAACATATTTAAGACCAATTCCAAATTCGTCATATTATCGCGCAGATTTTCTTTTTTAAGGTCTTTCAATTTTTTATATTCTTTGGTCGTCATACCGGACCAAGCTTTTGTTAATTCATCGGTTAAGATAGCATATTCCAACCCTTTTTGAATACCGCCTCTGTCCCATTCATCAGTTAAACCTTTGCGGATTTCAATAGATTTTAAGCGCTGATTAATCCAAGCCGAAGAGTAACCTTTTTTCAAATATGTTTCTAAGGCTCGATTAATGGTAATTTCAGGGTCTTCAATTTCATCAATGCGTTCGCGTCCAACCTTGGCAAGCCACATTTTAAACGGCTCGGCTTTAGGGCTTGGAACGCTTTGAATAAGGCGTAAAAGCTGCTCTGTATCAGCAACATCGGTCAAGCGCATTTTATTATCCGGAGCCATCATTTTCAAAGCGTGACAATTTGTCACGGTTTCATTGCCTTCTTCTTTAAGCCTTTGTTTTAGTTTGCGCCAATATGCTGTGGGATCAACGCTTTGAGTTAAAATGGCAACAACATCAACAATAGAAAAATACCATTTTTCTTCTGCCTCATTCCATTCCACACGAACTTTTTGCTCTTCAAAAAGTTTAATTGCCGTATCTTTGTTCATTTTTTACGCCTTTCAAATGTTTTTTGATACATAATCTTAAAATTGAAACACTTAAAAATTCGCTAAACGAAACAATTTTATAGATTCCTTAAAGCCAGCGCTTCAAGTTCTTTTAACTTGTCACGATAAATCATGGCCTGTTCAAATTCAAGGTTCAAGGCGGCTTCTTTCATCAGTTTGGTATATTCTTTGATTTGTTTTTCAACGTTTTTGACCTCGTCGACCGTCGGCAAAGCGTTCTTATCAAGTTGTGTTTCAGTCATTTCGGACAAAGTTGATGAAATGCTCTTTTGAATGGTTTTCGGGGTGATGCCGTGTTCTTTGTTATATTTCATCTGCTTTTCACGCCTGCGGTTTGTTTCATCAAGCGCAAATTTGATGGAATCGGTTATTTTATCGGCATATAAAATCACTCTTCCGTGTGCGTTTCGTGCCGCGCGGCCGATGGTTTGTATGAGTGAGCGTGTTGAACGCAAAAAGCCTTCTTTATCGGCGTCTAAAATTGCCACAAGCGAACATTCGGGGATGTCCAAACCCTCGCGAAGTAAGTTAATTCCGACCAAGACATCAAACACGCCAAGCCTTAAATCTCGGATAATCTCAATGCGCTCTAACGTGTCAATGTCTGAGTGCATATAGCGCACTTTAATGCCGTTGTCATGAAAATATTCGGTCAAATCTTCCGCCATTTTTTTTGTTAAAGTCGTCACCAAGACGCGTTCGCCTTTTGCAGCTGTTTTTTTGCATTCGCTCATCAAATCATCAATCTGCGAAATGGCAGGGCGGATAATGCACTCAGGGTCTGTCAGGCCTGTCGGGCGGATGACTTGCTCTGCAAAAACGCCTTCGCTTTGCTTTAATTCCCAATCACCGGGTGTCGCCGAAACAAAGATTGTTTGCGGGCGCATCTTGTCCCATTCTTCAAATTTTAAGGGTCTGTTGTCCAAACATGATGGCAGGCGAAATCCATAATCCGACAGCGTCGATTTGCGGTTAAAGTCACCGCGATACATCGCCCCGATTTGCGGCACACTGATATGGCTTTCATCGATAAATAAAATGGCGTTTTTGGGCAGATATTCAAAAAGCGTCGGCGGTGGCTCACCGGGATTACGACCCGTTAAATAGCGCGAATAATTTTCAATGCCTTTGCAATGTCCGGTTGATTCAATCATTTCTAAATCAAATCGTGTGCGTTGCTCTAAACGTTGGGCTTCAAGGAGCTTATTTTCATTTTTGAACTCGTCCAAACGAATTTCTAAATCCTGCCTGATATGCGTGATGGCTTGTGAAAGTGCCGGCCGCGGCGTCACATAGTGGTTTGCCGGATAAACGGTGATTTCAGTTAAATCAGCCGTCTTTTTGCCGGTTAGGGGGTCAAATTCAGCTATTTCTTCAATCTCATCGCCGAAAAATGTCACACGCCAAGCGCGGTCTTCATAGTGCGCCGGAAAAATCTCCAATGTGTCACCATTCAAACGAAAAGTTGAACGCGTGAAAGCAATTTGGTTTCTCACATACAAAAGCTCAGCCAGATTTTTGCAAACCTCGGCGGGGTCTATTTCGTCCCCGACTTTCAAATGAAACACCATTGCGGAATAAGATTCCATACTGCCCAAGCCGTAAATGCACGAAACAGAGGCAACGATAATCACATCAGATGTTTCCAAAACATTACGCGTTGCGCCGTGTCGCATACGGTCAATCTGCTCGTTGATGGCCGAATCTTTTTCAATATAAGTATCGGTTTTTGGGATATACGCTTCAGGCTGATAATAATCATAGTATGAAACAAAATATTCCACATGGTTGTTCGGAAAAAATTCTTTCATTTCGGAATAAAGCTGTGCCGCCAAAATCTTGTTCGGCGCCATAATCAGAGCAGGCCTTTTGGCCGCCTCAATGATTTTGGCCATCGTAAATGTTTTGCCAGAACCCGTCACACCGAGCAAAACCTGATTTTTGACGCCGTCTTTTAAACCTTGGACAAGCTCTTTGATTGCTTCAGGCTGGTCGCCTGAAGGCTCAAACGGACTTTCAACTTTAAATTCACCTTTAATCATGCCAGGCATTATAACGCATCATGAAAAAAAATAAAGCAGATATTTATGATAATTACAGCCTTCTTAAATTTTTTAAAATAGATAAAAATTTATTTCCTTTAATATTTTTTAACCAAAATATTTGTATAATACTTTCAGCACTGAAAAGTGCGGGGCTTAAAACAGCCTTACCATACACGGCAAAGGATATATGCCGTAAAAATATATCCCCGATGATGGCTCG
>CADAAN010000038.1:11377-18448 GCA_902785935.1 uncultured Pseudomonadota bacterium | reverse complement strand
CAGGCATCAGCATATATTTTTGATTGTTATATACCGAAAATTCAATGCGTTTAGGGTCAATCATCACAAATTTTAACTCACTAGGATTTTTACGTTTTATCAATGAGATAATAAACGCATTTAATCCAACGGATTTACCTGAACCTGTTGCACCTGCCACAAGCAAATGCGGCATTTTTGCAAGATCTGCAAAGACAGGCGTACCATCGATTTTGACACCGAGACTAATCGGCAAAGCACCCTTGACATTGAGTGCCTGTTCTGATTTTAAAACATCTTCAAGCGGCGTTGTCTTAAACACATCATTTGCGATTTCAAAACCGATACATCCCCCGTCGCACACATTGCTGATGCGCAAATTTTTGACCCCCATTTCGCGAGCAATATCTTCAACTGCTGAGGTAATGTTTTTGATTTTTGTACCGGCTTTTGGCTTAAATCTGATTTGTTTAATCAGAGGCCCCGTTGTCTCACCCTCAACTTTTCCGCTCACACCATAATGAGATAAAATTTCTTCTAAATCATACATTTATAAAACTTTCTTAAAGTTAATCATTTGCTTTTAACATTTTTTCAGGCGCATCAATACCAAGCAAATAAAGCGCCTTTATCAACACATCACGCGTCAGCTTTGCAAGCCTCAAGCGTGAAGCCTGAAGCACGTTATCTTGCGCATTGATAATCGAGCAAACATTGTAAAACGAGCTGAATATCTGCGCCAATTGATAAGCATAATCGGCAATAATGCTCGGTTCTTTTTCATTCGCGGCGCGATTGACGATATTTTCAAACGCTCCGAGTCTTAATGCAAGCGTGCGTTCGTCCGGACTGTCAATGACGACACAATCGGGTTTAATGCCCATCTCTTCGGCCTTTTTCAAAATTGAATTAATGCGCGCAATGGCATATTGGATATAAGGTCCTGTTTTTCCTTCAAATTTTGCAAAGTCATCAAGCTCAAAAACATAGCCGGAAGAAGCCGTGTTCTTCAAATCCTGAAATTTTATCGCCGCCATGGCAACTTCGCTGACCAGTTTTTCAATTTCGTCGGCGCCATAACCCTGAACCTCACCCGCTTTAGGCATGGAAGAGCGCACCTTTTCTTTGCTCATCTCAATCAAATCTTTAAGGTTCATTACCCCGCCGTCACGTGTTTTAAACGGTTTTCCGTCCTGACCGTTGACCGTACCGAAACCGACGTGTTCTAAGCTGACATTTTGTGCAATTTGAAGCATTTGAGCCACCTTAAAAACTTGTTCAAAATGAAGCGATTGGCGTTTGTCCACAACATAAATGATTTCATCAGCTTTCAAATTATCAACACGCATTTTGATGGTGGCAATATCGGTCACCTGATAGCCGACTCCACCGTCTGACTTGACCAAGATAACGGGCGGCATCGGTTTATTTGTTTGCGGCAGACGGATAATTGTTGCGCCTTCATCTACTTCTGAGACGCCTGTTTGCTCTGCCAAAGCAATAATTTCTTTACACGTTTGATGCGCATCGCTTTCGCCAAGCCAAAGGTCAAAATGTGCTTGAAGTTCGTCATAATTTTCTTTAACCGCTGCAACGGATACGGCTCTTAAATGCTTCCATGCATCGACATATTCCTGATTTCCGTTTTGCAACTGAGCCGTAATAATACGCGCTTTTTCCTTAAACGCTTCATCTTCTTTAGCGCGCGTATTGGCTTGTTTATACACATTTGAAATATCATCAATGTTGTATGTTTTAACTTTTGATAAATCACCGTCTTTTTCAATAAGTTCAGCCAAAATCATACCCATCGGCGTACCCCAATCGCCAAAATGCACGTCAGAAATTACATCATGTCCGACAAATTCAAGTGTGCGCCGAATTGATTCACCAATCACAGCTGAACGCAAGTGTCCGACATGCAAAGCTTTGGCAACATTCGGACCGCCAAAATCCATCACTATTTTCTTTTTTGCATCTGTTTTGGTACATCCGAGACGACCATCTGCCGCCATTTCATCCGTATTTTGGGCTATAAACAAACTGTTAAGTTTGATATTGATAAATCCGGGACCGTCAACCGAAACCGAATCGATATCATTATCACAAGCTAAAGAATCGGCAATTTTTTGCCCGATATCACGCGGATTTTGTTTTAAGGTTTTAGCCAAAGCTAAAGCCCCATTGCATTGGAAATCGCTCAAGTCCGGTCTGTCAGAGGGTTTTACAAAAGCAAATTTTTCATCAAAATCAAGTGATTGAAATATATTTTTAATTTTTAAGTTTAATTTTTTTTCAATGGATAACATTCTATTTTTTCCTATTTTTCACATTTAAAATACGTATGTGTGGGCAACAAAAGCCTGCACGTAAAATGAGTAGTGTTTGTCAAAACGGCGTGTGTACCCGTACCGTATTTTATACATTCATTATCGGCCAAAGCCTGGATTTGAGCTTCATCCGTCCAAAGGTTATTTGAACAAACGGCAGGGGCATCTTTTTTTGACCGACCGACATAGAGCTTATTTAAGTCTGTTTCACCGGCATTGCGCCGCCTGTCCACAAACGGTTCAAAAACGCTGCACGCGGCTGAAAAGAACATCAATAAGCTCAAAATCGATATTTTTGTGCTGGACATTTTTTTATTATTTCCTTATATTAAAATTCAAAATTTGGTTCATCATATACGAAGAAGATTTTAAATGCAAAGACAAAATGAATATATTGGAGATGATAATTTTAAAAAGTTTTTAGACCACTACGATTGCAAGGTTCCTCTTGAGGTGGTTAAAATGCGCTTTGCGGGGGCGATTTGTTCGCCGAATTTTGAGCTTCGACCGACAGATGTCATTTCATCTTTTTGGCCGGAGGGTCTGTCTCCGCGGCTTGAAACAAAAAATGAGGCTGAACTGTTTTTTAAATTTTTTATGGGACTATGGGATAAAATTTTTGAAGATATCGGCTTTAATTGTCTCAAACTTTCAAAACTAGATGCATTGACGCCGGAAGAACGCGCCGATATGCGTTATGAAGAGATTGCTCTCGGCTTTTTGGAAGGTTTTTGGGGCGGCTTAAATGATTTGAAAATACCGGCTTATTTGGGAGAAGTTATCGATTCGCTTGATAAAATGGTTCAAAAAGCACTTTCTTTTATTGTAGAAAATTTCGCACTTCCGAGAATAAGGCAAATCGGTACGGATTCGCTCAAAAATTAAGATTAAAGCATATGAGTTGAAAAATCAAAAGCACCCCGTTTTTATCGAGGTGCTTTAAAAAAAGAATACTTAAAGCAAATCAGTCATTTGCATTGGGGCAAATTTTTGCTTGTTCTGCATTAAATTTAACAACTTCCGGATCAGCATCCGCATCATTGCTGATGGCTTCTTGCGGACATTCTGAAATGCAAACGCCGCAATCAATGCAAACATCAGGATCAACAACCAACTGATTTTCAGCTTCATGAAAAGCATCAACCGGACAAACACTTGCACAAGCTTTGCATTTAATGCAACTGTCATTCACAACTGAAGGCATAAAAAATCTCCTAAAAACAAATTAAATCAATACGAGGCTATATCTAACCGCTTTTGTTTTAAAATGCAAGTCTTTTTTAATTTAAATATTGATAAATTTTTTTTAAATGCTAATACATCGACAATATAAAACGATAAGGACAAAACAATGCAAAAATACCCCCTTTACGAAAAAGCAAAAAAACTTTTGATGCAAGAATATCAAACCAATTATGAAATTGTCAAGCAAAGTAATTATCACAGAGCTTATGTCAATGAAAAAATCAAACATTCGATGCAGGTTTCCGGCGCGGGAAACGGTATTATTGCAAACGAGCCTTATTTTAAGGATAAAAGCGATGATTTTATCGACATTGCGCGTACTGCAATTTTATTGCACGACATCTATCGCTTTCAAGAAGTACGTATTTTGTTTGAAACAGGGCAAAAAATTGATCATGGACTGAAAGGTGCCGAATTTTTAGAAAAAACGAAAGATTTTAATGATATTCGTATTACTTTGCCTGTTAAACACCATGGACACATGATTGAAGAAATGTATCAAGATGAGTCTTATCAAAAACTTTCGCCATCACTTCAAGAAGAGGTCAAACATATTGCTTTTGCCGTTCGTGATGCTGATAAAATCGCAAACTGGTATCTGCTTGCACTTTCGTGGTATGATATGCGCAAGGTGTGGTTACCCTCCCCTGATAATTTTTCTTCCGATCAGGCAAAAATAGATACAACGCTTTGGGATTATTTTATCAACGATAAAATTTCGCCTAACAAACTCCGCAAAACAAATGGCGACACTACTGTTTCAATTCTGTGCTGGCTTTTTGATATCAACTATGATTACAGCATCAAATATTCAAAGAAACTCCGTATTCTTGAAAAGTGGTGCCATATTTTAGAAAAACTGAATATTGACAGCGAAAAGATTGAAATAATTAAACAAACGATGCAAAAATATACATTAAAGCATTTTAAAACAACGCTGTAAAAAAAACATTTTTGCCCGAATGTATAATTTTTGTTTCTTTTTGAAGCATTATGTGTTAAAAGGATAAAAAAGGAGATTTGTTATGTTGTATGCGTTTTCGGGTTTTATTTTCGGTCTTTTGATTCCGTATATGGCACGCCGTTTTTCTAAATTCATGCCGGCGACGATGGCTTACGGACTTTATCGTCTTATTACTCCGGTTAAAAGGGTTTCAAAGCAAAAAAGGGTTCAAAACGGGGCTTATCAAAAATTGATGCATAAATATATCATGCGCTCGCTCGGATGGGGTGTGATTGCATCGGCGCTGACTTTTGCCGCGCATATGTGTTTAAGCTCTGATTTTTATATTGCGCTGATTTGGATTTTGCTTTTGCTTTATGAAATTGATGAGCGGATGTTTTTATTGCCGGATTTATTAACGGTTCCGTTGTTGATGACGGGATTTGTATTTGCGGCGACACAACCGATGGGAGATTTTGCATATTGTTCTCCAGCATTTAACAGCGCGATTGGTGCAATGGTCGGTTATTTTTTGCCTGTTTTAGCGAGCCTTTTTATGGTCAGAAAGCATCCTGATGCTTTTGGCGGCGGCGATATCAAATTACTGTCTGCCGTCGGCGCGTGGATCGGTTTTGAAGATGTACCGATGCTGATATTGATTTCTTGCATTGTGTTTGGTTTTTACTGCTTGATTAAGCACCAACGTGCCGGTGCATTCGGTCCTGCAATTGTCATATCAACGCTTATTTTGATATTCTAGAATTTATGTTGATGAAACGGCGGATATTTTGCATAAAATATCCGCTGTTTTTTTATAAAAAAATAAATCTTGACAAGTTTTTTGATATATGCTTAAATAAAAGTGCAATCGAGATGGTTGCGGTGTCTAAATAACACTAATCTAAACGTATACTCCTTTCATCGGGAGTTCTCGGGATAAGCACATTGTGACGAAGAAGAGAGACTGAGTTTAGACAGTTATTTAGCTCCCACTTTAGATGTTTCTGAAGTGATTTTTTTATTTTGCTGTTTTTGAATCCTATCCCTTAAGTGGGAGGGGAGGTTCGGAGGGGTGAAAATATAACAACAATGTTTAATAATGGAGAAAAAATATGAAAAAATATGTTTTGATTTTTGGGCTGATAATGGCGTTTGATATCTGTGCTCAAAGCACGACATCGGGTTCTTGTGCTAAAAATGGCACAAACAGTACGTGTACTTGGTCTTACGATTCAACAACAAAAAAATTGACAATTTCTGGCTCAGGCGCCATGGCTGACTATGGTCCATATTATGATGGGGATTATCACACAACAGCCCCATGGAATATGTATGAAAGAGAAGTTAAAAATGTGGTTATTGAAGATGGAATTTCAAATATTGGGTCATATGCCTTTTACCATGTTAAAATGGAAAATATTTCTATTGCTGATAGTGTAACACAAATTTTAGGTGGGGCACTTCAGTATTCTTCTTTAAAGGAACTTAATATACCAAATTCTGTCACATATATTGGGGGTGGTGCTTTAAATGGTATAGGTACTTTACATTATATTACTTTACCGGATTCACTTGATAGCATTGGTGGTATGGCTTTAGGTAATACAGCATTTTATTCAATCATTGTTGATGGCAATACAATTTTAACAAAAGATATGCTTAAAGATGGCTGTTGTGTAGTTTCTTTATCAAGTTATCAATCTATATATTGCAATGAAACAAATGAAAGTTGTCTATCCTTGAAAAATGATGAGGAACTAGGTTCTCTTATTACATCCTACCAAAACAAAAACGGGCTTTATGAAACTGAAGACGGCAAACTTTTTGCAAACCTTGATTTAATGGCACACGGGGTGTCATGCAAGGACAAGGCTCAATGTCAAGATTTACTTGTATCAGCCGCACAAGGTACATTTGTGTTCGGAGGAAAAACCTATGCTTCGCTTGATGATTTGGCACGTGGCAATTATATCCCAAAGCGCATTTATACCATCGATGAGGCCAATGCCGTGGCTGGTAAAACGAACTCGTTCAAAATCAGGTATCGCTAAAAAAAGAGGGCTTAGCCCTCTTTTTTTACATTATTTTGCATTTTTGCCGATTTTTTTCAGCCCGCCCATATAGGGTTGTAACTTCGGCGGAATATTGACCGTTGCATCGGCGTTTTGATGATTTTCAATAAACGGCACAAGCGCACGCGGCGTTGCAATACCCGTATTGTTCAGAGTATGCACAAACTTGACTTTGCCGTCCGCATTGGCACGATAACGCAAATTCGTACGTCTTGCCTGCCAATCGGTGATATTTGAGCAAGAATGCGTTTCGCGATAACAATTTTGGCTCGGCACCCACGCTTCTAAATCATATTGGCGATATTTCGGTGCACCCATATCGCCCGTGCAAACTTCCAAAACACGATAAGGTAATTCAAAATCAGATAAAATTTCTTCTGAAATTTCAAGCAACTTTTTGTGCCATTTTTCGCTTTCTTCCATATCATTCTTGCAAATAACGAACTGTTCCGTCTTCATAAACTGGTGTACACGCACAAGACCACGTGTATCTTTGCCGGCG
>CADAAN010000038.1:0-11372 GCA_902785935.1 uncultured Pseudomonadota bacterium | reverse complement strand
GCCTCACGTCTGAAACACGGCGAAAAGCCGGCATACAAAATCGGCAATTCGTTTTCGGATAAAATCTCATCGGCACGCAACGAATTTAAAATCAGCTCTGCCGTACCCGAAAGATATATGTCATCTTGCGGCATATAATAAATTTCATCACGTGAAAAAGGCAAATATCCCTGCCCGTACAACGGTTTTTCTTTTGAAATCGACGGAACAGTAATAACCTGAAAGCCGTTTTGACGCAATTTATCCATCACAAACATATGCATTGCAAGCTCTAACTTTGCCAAATCATTTTTAATGGCATATGTGCGCGAGCCGGAAACTTTGGCAATGCGATCCATCTCAGACCAATCATTTAATTCCATCAACTCGACATGATCTTTGATATCAAAATCAAAATGCGGAACTTCACCGACATAGCGACGAACAACATTTTCGCTGTCATCTTTGCCAACAGGCGATTCGGGCGATGGCAGGTTTGGAAATTTAAGCATCAACAAATCAAAATCAGCCTGCAATTTCAAAAGCTCTTGTTCTTGCAATTTAAACTCTTCACCAAGCGCCTTGCTTTTGGCGATAATCGCAGGACGATCTTCGTTTGAGGCAGATTTAATTTGCGCACTCAGCCTGTTTTTTTCTTCAGCCAAAGATTGAGAAGATGTCTTTAATGTCGTGATTTTTTTATGCAGTTCAATTAAAAAATCAATATCCAAATCTTCTTTAGTATAACCTTTTTTAGCAAGACCTTCTTCAACAAAACTTTTATTTTCAATGATAAATTTAATATCAGGCATATTTTAATCCTCTTGTTTTTTTTCAATGCCCTATCATTAACAGTATTTTATTTATTTGACAACACCAATTTTACAAAAGAACACCATTTTTTGTTTGACATTTAATTTTTGATGTGCGACAATTTAGAAGCAATCAAAATGATTGCGGTGTTTATAAGACACATCTCATCACACATACTCCTTTGAGAGGAGTTGCTTAAAATAAGACGCGTATATATTGTATACGTGTACGAATAGAGCAAGCAGGGTGATGACTGTTCTTATAACTCCTCCGTTTTATATTGTTTAAGGCGGATTTTTTATTTTTAACATAATTGTTATAAGGCAAAAAATATGAAAAAAACAAATTTTATAAGAGGTCACCTCTGATGCGTACAATTTTAGTTACCGGAGGTACGGGGTTTTTAGGTTCAAACTTATGCCGACGCCTCATCAATGACGGAAACCAAGTTATTTGTGTTGACAACAATTATACCGGTCGGCTTGAAAATGTGGCGGATTTGCGTTCATCGCCGAATTTTGAATTTATAAAACACGACATTACCAAGCCTTTGGATATTATATATAAAATTGATCAAATATACAATCTGGCATGTCCCGCCTCACCTAAAGCGTATCAGGGAAAGCATGCGATTGATACTACAAAAACGTGTGTTTACGGTGCAATCAATATGTTGGAACTTGCCAAAATAAATAACGCCTCAATTTTACAATCATCAACATCTGAAGTTTATGGTGAGCCGTTTGTTCATCCGCAAAAAGAAGATTATCGCGGAAATGTCAATCCGATTGGGATACGTGCTTGTTATGATGAAGGCAAACGTTGTGCCGAAAGTTTGTTCTTTGATTACGCAAGACACGAAAATGTTAAAATTAAAGTTGTTCGTATTTTTAATACTTACGGACCTTATATGGCTTGTGATGACGGTCGTGTCATATCTAATTTTATTTGTCAGGCTTTACAAAATCAGGATATTACCATATACGGCGACGGCTCGCAAACGCGCTCTTTTTGCTATGTCGATGATTTGATTGAAGGTCTTGTCTTGATGATGAACTCGGATTGTTCTTTAAAAGGACCGATAAACCTCGGAAACCCTGCAGAATTTACGATTAAAGAGTTAGCCTCGATGGTTGTCTCAAAGATTGGTACAAAGTCAAAAATCATCTATAAAGATCTTCCATTAGATGATCCTACCAAGCGACGTCCGGATATCACTCTTGCAATGCAAAATCTTAACTGGAAGCCGAAAACACCTTTATCAGAAGGACTTGATAAAACCATTGCATATTTCAAGGGCACATGCGCTTAAAGATTTTTGAGGAATTAAATGAAGGATAAGTTACATCGTTTTTTATCAGTATTAAACAATAATTTTCTTTTGATATCCGTTCTTGTTGCCTTATTTTTATGCACGGCACATTGTTGGCTTTATTGGCCCGGATATATTCAAGACGATTCGCGGACAACTTTTTTGCTTGTGAAAAACGGTTGGCATCCCGTGATTATGGCCTATTTGACTGAGATGATGTATTTTTTGTTTTCAGAACATATCTATGATTTGTTTTTGCTGACAATGATACCCTTTTACGTCGGATTATGGTTTATTGTTTACAGCGCCTATCTCAAAACAAAATCATGGATGTCTTTGCTTTTGTTCTTTCCTTGCTTTATTGCAAATATTGTATATGCACAGATACGCCTCGGAAGCAGCTCTTTTGCAACATCTTGGATGGTTTTGCTTTATGCAATGACATTGTATGCAATTTTAAACTTGCATACCATCAAAAAGATAAAAACCTTTTTGATCACATATGTGATTGTTTTTTTAATTGCACTTTTGGGCAGACATAATGCAATTTTGCAAGTTTGGCCGGTAACGCTTGTGTGGATTGGACTATATTTATCCAAAAAAGATTTTTCTTTTATGAAATACTGTACACACTTTATTTCATTTGGTTTTTTAAGCGGCATTTTTTGTATCTTTTTATTCGGGATTATCAACTTTGCTCTTGTCAGATCCGACAAAGGAGATGTCTATCCCTCAACGCTCATCGTTATCCATCAGATTGTCGGCGCTTGCGCCCCCGAAATGGATGAAAGTTGTTTTGATCCTCAATGGTTCAATAAAGATTGGGCAGAAGATCCCAATCGAATGGCTCGCCTCAAAAAGAAATATGAACAGAATTTGATAGATCCTGAACCTTTTGTCTTTCAAAACTATACAAATGTTCCCTTTAAGCATCATACAGATCTGAAAGGTCGTGCCTCAAAATGGCTGTACGCTGTCACAAAATACCCGAAAAATTATTTTAATCATATCCTTCGCTTTTACAAAAAAGTTTGGTCACTGCCACCGGATACGATTCCCTCTATTTTACTCAGGAGAACATACACTAAGCAAGGCTTTATTGTGCACGCAAACTTTTGGAATCCGACAAGTACAAGAGAATATCTTGAGCGAAAATATTTGGTCAACCTTATTCCTGACAATGAATTTTCAATCAAGTGGACAAAGAGACAACAAAAAACGGATTATTTTATCAGGACAACCTTTCCTGCATTTCACAGCTATTGGTTTGTCGCTACAAACTTTGTGATGTTTATCATAGCTTGTCTTTTGTTATTTAAAGAGAGGACAAATAAGTTTTATGTGTTCTTTTTTTGCACCTCACTCGGCGGTGTTGTCAGCAATATCTTAATTCCGTTTTGGTGTCCCAGAATCTTCATCAGATATATGGATCCGGTCATTTTTTGCGCGGTTTTATCAATAGATGCATTATTCTTAATATTATATGAGCCTGCAAAATCTGCCTTTTTGCGTATTATTAACCACAAAAGGACGAGAAAAATCATGTCTTTTATCAAAGAAAAGATGACTGAAGATATATGGCCGTAATATATGAAAAAAACAAAAAAAGTGCTTGCAATGTACAAAACTTTGTGCTAAGAAGAGCTCACTTTCGGGTGTGTAGCTCAGGTGGTTAGAGCGCTACGTTCACATCGTAGAGGTCGCTGGTTCGAGTCCAGCCACACCCACCAATCAAAATACCGACCTTCATGGTCGGTTTTTTTTATTGTAATATGAAAACACCTCAATAATTCATTGAGGCGAAATTGATTTGATAAAAAGAGCAGTTATCTGCCACCATCATCACGCCCTTTTGGACTTAACGAAGTGGATGAATTTGAATCATGTGTTGTTGGCTCAGAAGGTGATGAAGTCTTTTGCCCTGTTCGTTCTGCCAAAACATCTTGACGTTCTTGAAGTTTATCAAGTCGTTTATCTTTTTCTTTATCATGACACCATTTCAAAATAGCATCAAAACTATCAATTTGAACACCCTCTTTTTTCGTCTGTTCATAAAGCGAGGGCATCAAGTGCTTAAATGCTTTTGTAAAACGTTGTTCTGTTCGTTCTATATCTTCCTGACAAGCTGTTTTTAATCTTGTAACTATATCTATACCTGCTTTCTGGCAAAATTCCAATGCCTGATCTATAGTCATTGTTTCCTTAAAAACAGGTGTTGGAAATGATGTTGAGTGTATTTCGTGCTCTAAGATATACTCTTTTGATTTTTCGCCTTTGTATAATCTTTTGTAAATATAATCAGTATATGGTCTGTAATTAAAATTAATTTCTCCTTCAGCATTAAGTAATTCTTCCAAGGCTTCTTTTTGAGGCATCTTTTCAATATCACTATTTGTAACCGCAAGAGATGAAGAAATATATGTTCGTCCTTTGTTGTCTTGGTGAAATTGAATCTGTTCTTTTCCTCCAAGTAAAACATTTAATTCACTAAGAAAATATTTGCCATATCTATCAGTGGTGATCATATCTGACCACCCAATAGAATTATAAAAATTTAAGCCTGCTTTGGCATTAATGGAATTAGCACAAACAAACATACTATTTCTTTCCATAGAATTCAGTATAATAGGAATAGGAAATTCCAAATCTCCATTATATTTTTCCTGAACGATTTCTTTTATGGAATCCAAAATTTTTCTTTCTGCTTTTTCTAAATTGTTAAGTTTTTCAGGGCTTTGTGAAAACTGTTGAATATGGTATGGCGTAGAGCTTTGTTCATAGCATCTTTCTTGAAGTTTTTTAACAAATTTGACTTCTTCTTCATATTTTTCCGAATCTTTTGTAGAACATAATGTTTGATCAATCAGCAATGAGTTAATGACTAAACGTAAAAGCTCCCGCCCCTTGCTATCTGGACCTTCTACGAAGTAATTAAAGCCAACATATTGGTTTCCTGCAAGTCTCTGTCCTTTTTGAAAAGCAAGAAATTCAGGCACATTATTACCCCAAAACGAGTCATCATAGAGACGGATATATTTTGTATTTGAGGAAACACCACATCTTTCAGACATTCCAGGATCTGTCTTGCCGTATTTTTCGACCAATTGAAATATCAAATCTGAATTTGTCATCGTCTTATTCCTTTTTCAAAAAAGTTGACTTAATCTTTTGACAAAAGTGTAACATAAACGGTGGTTTTTGTAACACGCTCAAAAAGCGATTCTCAAAAAGTCATTCAAATGCTTGCAAACCCTTATAGCTCTAAGGTTACCAAAACATTTCAATTTTTTTTCAAAAAACGCAAAAAATGGGTTGATTTAAACCACCCTTTTTTTGGGCCTTTAAAAACAATCAAAAATATCGTCATTTCAAATAAATACTTATGATAAGCGTGATGAAAAACATACTCTCTGTCATGCCTCCGAGGAACGAAGTACTGAGGTCAAGGCATCTTCAAATTATTATAAAGCAGAAGCGTATGTGCGCTAAAAAGCGCTACGCTTCAAAGATGAGATTCCTTGATGCACGGACACGGCGTGCCGTGCAAGGAATGACAATAACAAAAGGAAATAAAAATGATTTATGCATATATCAAAAACGCCTCAAAAAGATGAGGCGTTGATGTTTTTTGATTGATGGTTCAAATTATATCTGAAAAAAAATTTTATTTGATTGACTCTGTTTTTCATTTTGGTATGCTTTTCTCAAATTAACATTTTATTTTCAAGGAGAAAGCTTATGGAACTTAAAGGTTCTAAAACCGAACAAAACTTAAAAGATGCTTTTGCCGGCGAATCGCAGGCACGCAACAAATATACCTATTATGCATCAAAGGCAAAAAAAGAAGGCTACAATATCATTGCCGCAAAGTTTGAAGAAACAGCCAACAATGAAAAAGAGCATGCCAAAATTTGGTTCAAATTGCTCCATGGCGGTGAAATGCCCTCAACCGTTGACAATTTAAAAGATGCCGCCTCGGGCGAAAATTATGAGTGGACGAATATGTACGACCGTATGGCACGCGAAGCAAAAGAAGAAGGCTTTGACAAGATTGCCAAACTTTTTGAGATGGTCGGCAAAATTGAAAAAGGCCATGAAGAAAGATATCAGGCTTTGCTCGATTCGCTTTGTGAAGGCAAGATTTTTGAGCGCCCGACCAAGGTGATTTGGGAATGCGCTAACTGCGGCCATCGCGTAGAAAGTCCGAAGGCACCGGAAAGATGCCCCGTTTGCGACCATCCGCAAGCCTATTTCTTTGAATTGCAAGAAAAATTCTAAAGATTTATATTTTTGATAAAAAAATGACCCGCCGGCCTAGCCTGCGGGTTTTGTACATAGAGATTGAACTCCACCTGTCTTGACCCCTCAGCGATACCTGATACTGACGGTATTTGTTTTGCCTGCGACGGCATTGGCTTCATCAATGGTATAGATGCGAATATCGGCACGATTTAGGGGATTTTCATCTTTTTGAATATTCTGATTTTCACTTTCATTATTAAAATCTGATTTATTTGGCCTATCAATCCCAAAAGATTCAAAATACCATACTGGCCAAGCACTTAAATCTTCACCATATTTTTCTTTAAAATGATGTTCTAAGGCACTTTGGCAATCACTTTCATTACGATCTGAACATTGAAAGTACGCATCATCCGCAATATTTCCGCCGACTTCTAAAAATCTGTCTAAATTTTCTATACTGGCATATAATCCATGAATAGTTGTTCCTTTAAACGAATCCCATTCATCCATATACTCAACTGAATCCGGAATCTCAAGGTACCCGATTTCAGTATTATTTGCAAAGCCATCTCCAATCGTTGTTACACCATTTTCAATGATGATAGAATCGATAAACCCTGCTTCGTTAAAAGGCGTACCCCAGACAATTGTTTGTCCTCGTCCAACAATTAAATCACCGAGCACTTCTATATAATCACCACAAAATGCTGATCCTAAACTTGTATCAGTTGCGCCGTTCTCATACACCCAATCTTCTATGTGAAAGGTGGCATTGCTCATATTTCTAAAGGCTCCTTCTCCTGCATATTCAAGGTTTGGTGAAATATTAATTTCATTTTCAACGCTGCTCATCCCGTCAAAAGCATAATCTCCAATATGTGTTACAGTATCCGCTATAGTTAAACTTGTTACATTTGTCCAATTTTGAAATGTACCATTTGCAATGGAACCTATCGAATCTTCTATGACAATACTCGTTACTTTGTCTGGGTCAGGAAAGCTTCCTCCAAAATCAGTATTTAAATCAATTTTTGCTAGACCATCTTTATCAACATCGTACCATGCTCCAACTGTCAGAACCCCATCTTTGAAAGTCCACACACATTCATTGTGTCCCGTCCTGCCACATTGACCAAAATCACAATCAATAATTTCGGAATTTTGGCATGCACTCCAAAAATCTCTGATATCTTCAGGAGACGCTTTTACAATAAAAGGAAATGCACACAATACAAATATTATTTTATAATTTTTCATAGCTTTTCTCCATAAAATGATTTTTCTATGGTTCATTATACAGAACTATTAATAACGTGTCAAGTGTTTTATATTAAAAGCATGAATAAAAGAGATGCACAAGAAATCAGTAATCAAATTGTAGCGGTTCTTCGTCAAGAACGCCTGAAAAAAGGTATCAGCCAGTACAAGCTCGCTAAAGATACGGGAATGAGCAAAAGTTCCATATTGTATATTGAAAATTTTACGCAACACCCATCACTTTACACAACATTATTGATTGCAAATTATCTCGATATCGATATTTGTGACGTTATCAAAAAAATTAAAAATATTAAGTAATCATAAAACCAATACCTCCAAAGTACTGCTTTTGTTAAAAACGACCAAGTATTTATCAAAGAAAAATAAGGAGTTTGGCAAGAATGAACCTCCATCGGCTCACGCTGGTGGAGATTCATTGTAATATTAAAACCACTAGCTATGCAAGCGGTTTTCACCATTAAAAAGTCTTTTTCACGTATTAACCGCAAAAATTATCTATGAATTTATATAAGTCATCCATACTGTGTTTTTGCATTTCACCTGTCTTTTGTTCTGTTGCAGGAAAATCAAACACTTTTTCAATTCGGTATAGATAAAAACAATAGTCATTTTCTGCAGTAAAGTTGCTTTTTTTTAAGCAACGAGCAAGACCTCGAACCCGTAGGGTGAGAGTCCCCCACTTTTTTAAGGATAAAAGAAAAAACCTCCTTAAAAAAGAAGGCTTTTTTCTAAAATGGTAGCGGAGGGGCGTGAGGATGAAAATATCCTTTGACGGATATTTTCACCGCAAACGGCGACGGTTTGTTCATTTGCAAGCAAGTGACAACGTAGCGTGGCAAATGTTACAAACCAAGTGACCGAAGCGAAGTTGCTTTTTTAAGCAACAAGCAAGACCTCGAACCCGTGGGGTGAGAGTCCCCCCTTGCTTTTATTTTTCAAATAAAAAAAATACCCATAAAAACAAAGGGCATTTTAAATTTGGTAGCGGAGGGGGGACTCGAACCCTCGACACGCGGATTATGATTCCGCTGCTCTAACCAACTGAGCTACTCCGCCATAAACTGAAGTGATTAATATAAGACTTATTTTGCCTTGTCAAGAAAAAAATTACAAATTTTGATAATTTTTTTATCAGACATCCCTTATGATGCCAAAGCTAGAAATCCGTCGACATCTTTTCCGTTTTCTTTGCGCAACATAAGTGCATGAATATCAATATTTTTATAGCCGTTTTTGCTCAAAATTTCTTTGATATACGAAGGATTGTGTTGATAGCGACCGAAAGGCGATAAGCGCCATGTCAAAACACTATCGGGTGCCTTTTCAAAGCTTAAAATCAGCAATTTTCCAGCATCAGGGGTTAAAAAATCAGCCAAATTTTGAACATATTCAATAACATCCAAACAAAATATAACATCAAATTGTTCTCTGTTTTTTTGCAAAAAATCAATTGCGTCGGCTTGTATCAATTGCTGATAGAGGCCTGTCTTTTTTGCTTTTTGAAGCATTCTTGATGAAATATCAACACCTGTCCACACGCTTTTTAAGGATTTTAACTTGACGGCACCGATGCCTGTTGCACATCCTAAATCCAAAATTTTTCCTTCCGTATTGACATGAAGTGCTTTGATTTTTTCAAAAACAGCATAATTGATTTTTTGCATTGTCGCATCATAAACATCGGCAAATTCATCAAAAAGTGCCTTTGCATATTCTTTGTCGTTAAAAGATGGTATATTTTCAAAAGCATTAAGCGTTTTTGTTGCAAAAACATTATCATTTGCCATATTATGCCAAAGTTTTGCAATGCGCTTGGCTTCAGCCGGATTTTTTTGATAAAGCAAAACAAGTGTTTCTGCAATATTGACTGAGATATCCATATTTTCTGGCGATTTCATAAAGGCATTGAGCATCAAATCAAGCGCACCCTGTTCATCACCCAAATCTTTTAGGATAAGTGCTACATTATTGCTTAAAGCCGCATCATCGGCATTTAATAAAAGTGCTTGATGATACATCTCAATTGCCTCAATCGTTCGATCATTCTTATAAAGAAAATCGGCATATGCCAAATGCGCCTTATAATTCTTAGGATAAAGTGAAATCGCTTTTTTAAAATAGTCTTCGTCATTTTCCAAAATGCCGCAATTAATCAGCGCGTCAACATTCTTTTTATCTGAGAGCAAAAGCTGATGAAAAAATTTTAAGGCATTTTCGTTATCATTTTGATTTAAGTAACACTGCGCCACAAGATTTTTAATCTCAGGAGCTTCAGCCAAAGAATCGGCGATTAAGGCGTTATCCAAGGCCTTTGAATAATTTTGTTTATCGAATGCATAAAGGGCAAGATGATAAAACGGCAAAGCTTCATTTTTGTATTTTTTTGCAAGATTTTCAAGCGTTTGGATATCATCTTGCAAAACAGCATAATTGACCAAGGCATCCATATATGACGAATCGAGTTCAATCGCTTTTTGATAACAACCAAGCGCTTTGTTGCGAAGACCTTGTTTTTCATAAATTGCGCCCATATTATTATAGGCTTCCTTCGTATCGGGCGCCAAGCGTAAAACGTTTTGATAAGCATTAATGGCTGCATCATATTTTTGAAGCATATTCAAAGATACAGCCATATTAAAATAAACCGCGACCGGTTGAAGGGTATTTTTCAAAGCGTCATTATAATAGCCAAGTGCCGTTTCATGTTCGCCTTTTGCTGCAGCAACAAGACCAAGCATATTCAATATATCACTGTTTTCACCGACGAAACCCAAAACCATGCGATAAAGGCGCTCAGCCTCTTGATACGCACCATTTAAATAACAATCATTGGCTTGTTTTAAAATCAAATCGACGGACATTTTTTTCTCTCGAAACATATTTTATCAAGTTGCAAATATTTTTAAAGCATTTTTTTTATGCAAACGAAACACGAATGATAAAAAATTAAATTATTTTTAAGGGTTTTGCATATAAAATGATGCTTGTTATAGAAAAAGAATACAAAAATGCTTAAACAAATTGCAACATTTGTCGCTTTGACACGCTTAAGTTCTCTCGTCTCGCAAAATTTGAACGGGATGGCCGGTTTTTTCCAAAATTATTTTGCAGGAACTGATAACTTGCGCGTTATTTCGATTATATTGTTATTGCTCGCTTTTATTCTGTTTTTATTCTTGATTGTGATTTTGTACATCAAATCGCTGTTATCATTTATCAAAGA
This sequence comes from uncultured Pseudomonadota bacterium, assembly GCA_902785935.1. GTDB lineage: Bacteria > Pseudomonadota > Alphaproteobacteria > RF32 > CAG-239 > UBA1254. The sequence continues at coordinate 519 of CADAAN010000038.1, read as the reverse complement.
AAGTGAAAGTAATTTAAGTACTACGGGTAGCGCAGGCTCTGGCTTTTCTCGCACACAAACAACAGATGTTGAACTTGAAAAAGAGCTTGAAAAAGAGCTTGAACGCGATTTAGAGGCTTCGAGAGTTAAACGCGAAATCCTCGATGATGAAAGAAAAGTTGAATCTGACAAAGCAAAAAAACAAAAAGAAAAAAAAGAAAAAAATACTTCACTTTCAAGATCATCTGCAACGGAATTTGATTGGAAAACAGGACGCAAAGGTGAACTTGATGAACTGACTGCCGGCATTACACACTTTCAAGTTGAGCCTTCGATGCAACCACTTGAAACACAAATCGGGCTTATCATTAATATGCTTGGTCGCGGTATCGATGCCGGTAAAATTGCACAAACCGTCAAGAATAAAACGCGTTCTTTGGCTTCAGAAGAAGAAATCATTCAGACAATTGATTCAATCAAAAGCTTTATTTCAATCGCCAATAATAATAAATTTTCAGCTCTTGACGATAAGGAATTATT
>CADAAN010000037.1 GCA_902785935.1 uncultured Pseudomonadota bacterium | reverse complement strand
TTTCTAAGGAAGCGAGAAGCGACCGCAAGAAAAAATACAAAACAAGTGACCGAAGAAAGCTTTAGCTTTCAAGAAGAGGCAGGAGAGGGTGATAAAAAACTTATCATTATTTTTTAACTATCATCCTCACCTTATCTATCATCCTCCCTCATCGTCATCGCCCCAATCCGTCATCCTTCCCTCATCGTCATCCTGGAATCGAAGATGAGCAAGCTTGTCGCGCTCCATTTATTTCAGGATCTCCTCCCCCAACTTTGTCATTAACGGACACACCCATTCTGTCATTAACGGGCGCACCACTCTGTCATTAACGGGCGTGCCCCACATCGGGCGACCTGTCCCGTTAATCTCTTTCGTTTAAAAAAACGTAAAACACATAAAATCCATGGGTGTGTTCAATAGGTCAGATAGAGTTAAAATTTCAGACTTTAAGTACCCTCTTTTCATCATAAAAAATTCGGATAGCGTGCGTATATAATAAGAAAAGTCTGCTTGGGTGAGACGAGTGTACATAGACGTACACGACCGAACTTTAGTCGGCAAATCCGTAGTTAGTTCCCGGTCTGGCATATTTTTTCCTAAAAGTTCGATATTTGAGGCGGATAATAAGAAATTTTCCCTCCGGCGAAGGGAGTGTACTTTCTGCGTACATGACCGAGCCGGAGAAAAAATTTCTGTACTTAGGCGCCCAAAGAGCGAACTTTTACGCCGTGTAGTCGACAAGAACGCCTTGAAGAGAGGCATTACTCATTGTCAAGTTTCCGGCCCAACCGATGATTTTGTAGATGGCATCTGAGTTCACAGCCATTCTCTCACCACCGATAACCTTAAAATTGCGATCTTTGTGCGGACGCAAATAAAGATAATTGGTGTTGATGAAATACATATGTTTTGCAGGACAACTGCCGCCTTGACCGCCATCAAAAATCACGTCAGCCCCTTTGTATTTCAGACATTGAAAACCGGCTTCGGCAAGTTTCGGATCGCAAAAACGCTGTTGAGGTTGCAAAGCCGTTTCAAACATATCATAAAGATAGTCATCGGTGACGATTAAATCCGGCTTATCCGTACCTCTGGAACACTTTAAGTACATATCGTTCATTTTAGATAAAATGGTCGATGATGTTAAAGCATTGGCAGCTCCGGAGATAACATTTGCTTTGTTGCGCCAAAATTCATTGCCTGCCGTCGCACGGTTAATACCGCCGACCGTACCCGAAGTCGGTGCATCTGCAATCAAAAGCTTCAAGCCACCGATTTCTTTACCCGAAGAACCGGTACCGTCAGAATAAAGCGCGGCACCGATTTTGTTTGACATCGTTTTTTCAGCATTTTGAATACGTTTTTCAAACAAGTTAATCATCTGCTCTTTGCCTGAATTTTTGAGCATTTCCTCACCTGAAATTGCAACCGGCACGGCGCACAATTTCAAAGCATATTCCGCAGCCGAAAAAAGCTCCGGACCTGTGTATGATATGGTATCAAAACCGTTATACCACACAACATCGCCCTGCCCGTATTCCAGCTCTTCCAAAATTTTAGAACCGCCGTCAACGGTGCGGATTTTATCTTTGGTCGACAATCTTGTCAAAAGCGCATTGTTTTTGGTAATATTATCAGCCATTTTTTTTGATCTGTTTTCAATCGTTGTCGTAAAGATTGAATCATATTTTTCATTAGGTGTTGTCATAAATTAAAATTCCTTTCTAAATTGTGCTTCCAATTCTTCGCGAAGCGTCAATTCTTTGGGTTTTTCTGTTGTTTTAGAATTAGCAAGAAGCGCGGCTTCCTTTGCCGTTTGAGCAGCATTTATCTTTTGCTCCAAGACTTGATTAATTTTATCTTGCAACAACTGATTTCTTGTTTCGGGCTTTGCCCACACAGCCTGAGCATACGCATCTTCCAAACTCTGAGCACTGCCGGATTTTAAGACTTTTTGCATTTCGCCTTTAACGATTTCATAAAACGGATGAGATAAATTTCCGTCTTCACCAACCGCCTCGGCGAAGCGTTTGACATCAAAAAAAGCAGCATTTTTCCGCCTGTCGTTAAAATCCTTTTGCGCCAACGCCAAATTTTCCCAAAGCTTTGACAACAAAGCATCAGAAGCGATTTTTTCTTTATTGTCATTTTCATTTTGAACGCCATAAATTTCTTCAAGCTCGGCAATCGCCTTTTTCGGATTTTGCCAAAGCGCGTCATCTGCCGCCACCAGCTGTTCAAAGTACGCCTGCGGTTTTTCAAAACCTGAAGCATTCAATCTTTCCTGCCGGTCGGCAAACAATTTGTCAGCCCATTTATAAGCATTCAGTTTGTTTGATATATCAGAAAAACCTTTTTGTATCTGCATTTCCCTTGAGCTCAGATATTCCTGCCACTCAGGCGAAAGAGATTGAAAATTTTCCTGAAATTGTTTGGTATAGCTTTTCGGCGCAGCATAGAATTTTTTGTCATGCGCATTGACTTCTGAAATTTCATTGCTGTCTTTAAGCTCACCTTTTTGAACATCGCTTTGCCTATTAGCCGAAGCGAAATTCTTTTCGAGTTCATCTCTGATGTCACTCATTCCATATCCTTTTTTTATAAGTTAAAATAAAATCGTTGAAAGCATCATCACGCTGAGCTTTCATATTTTTGCGCCGAACACTTTTTAAGTATTCGGCGCTGAAGTCGCCTTGAAATGCAAGGTTGTTTTGCTTTAAGAAGTCATCGACCTCACCCGCAAAACAAGCCTCGCACCCGTTCGGCAACAAAACTGCCTTTTCCATATTTTTTTCCTTTAAAAAACACCATCCTTATCAAATCCTCCCCCTTGAGGGCGTGAGGATGAAAAATACCCCAAATGGTATTTTTCACCACAAACGGCGCAGTTTGTTTAGCAAGCAAAGGAGCGAAAAGCGACTGATGCGAGCTTAGCAAACAAGTGACCGAAGAGAGCTTCAGCTCTCAAGAAGAGGCAGGAGAGGGTGATAAAAAAAACATCCTTATTAAATCCTCCCCTCATCGTCATGCTCCACTTGTTTCAGCATCTCATCCATAGGCGCGGATAATGAGCTGAATGCGACAGAATTTTTGAGTGCCATATACAAAAAGACGTACACAAGCGAAAAAATCCCAAGCACTCAGCCATTAAACGCGCCCTCCAAAAAAAACGCCCCACTCTACCAAGCATCAAAAACCCCTGCTCCGCTTTCTTCAAACATTTCCTCAATTGTCACCGTCTTATTTTCAGACTTTAAACCCTTTTCCTGAGGAATTGCCACGTTTTCAGCAAAAGTCAAAGCCAAAGCATCTGCCATATCGGTTGAACGCCCGATACGTTTTTTGATTTCCTCTTTTTCTTCCAAAATCAAACGTCCTTTGAAGTCGTATTTTTTGCAGGCCGCCGCAAGCTCATCAAAAAGCTTTTCGTCTTCCTTGAGGTCAACTTCATGGTCAAACCAGTCCCTCATTTTGTCCCACATTTCGGCACGCCTGTTGGCATAACGCTCATCGCTCAAAGCTCTTTGCCCGAAATTAATACCTCTCACAACACGTGAAAAACCGCCTGCTTTTAAAATATCATAAACGCCGCCACCGACACCTCCGACATCTAAAAACAGCCGCACCGGTTTTTTTTCTTCAATCATGTTCATTGCAAGAGATGCAACTTCAACAACGCTTTTTTTGCGATAAACCTCAAATCCCAAACACTTTTGCCCGCACCTTAAACAAAACACCGTCGCATCGTCACCGAAACGCGCCACATCAAGGCCTATCACAAGCGGTCCCGAAGGATTTTGCACATGCCTTTTCATTGCCGCCCTGATTTTATTTCGATCAATCAAGGCGTTTTGAGCTTGGCTCAAAGGTTCCCCGAGCCAAATATGTGCATAAGCTTCGATATCCTTTTCTTGACATGCCAAAGCCTGCATTTTAAGCTCTTCGGAACAAAACGGATTATCGTCATAATTGACTTTTTTAACAAGCGTCCGTTCATCCGGATGAGCCGCCAAAATCACCCACAGCGGATCATTTTCCATTAATCTGTTCATTGAAATCCAAATTTCCGAACCGTTTTTTCTGATTGTCGGCGCCAAAACCTCCCACGAGGTCTTGCTGATTGTCTGAGCCTCTTCAATCCAAACAATATCAACACCTTCCATTGACTTAATTTTCTGAGCATCCTGATTGCGCAGCCCCTTAAAAATAAAGCGCGTCTTGTTGACACGATTGATAATTTCGCTTTCTTTGACCTCAAATTCCTTCAAATCGTAAAACGCAATCCGCTCGGAGAGCAAACGATGCACGGAATCCTTAATTGATTCCTGAATTTCGCGCACACAAGCGATTAACAATTTTTGCCTAAGCCCGAGCATCAACAGCGCATCGGCAAAAGCATAACTTTTACCGCCGCCTCTGCCGCCATAAAAAAATTTGATACGCTTTTTTTCGGTGATTAAAGGCAAAAACGGCCGCGCAAGCTTAATTTTCACCTTCTTTGGCATCAACCACCTCAAGCACGATATGCTCCACTCTGTCCTCAGCCTCAACAGAAGGCGCATTTTTCTCGCCCATAATATCACGGATAAGATCCACTGCCTTTAAATTTCCTTTGGCAACTTCGCTTAAAAGCGTCTCACAAATTTGCTTTCTGAAATTCTCTTTTTCAATCATCTTGAGCAAAATTTCTTTTAATGTCCTTTTCTTTTTCATTTTTTTCTCCTTTCCTTAAAAAAAACACCATCCTTATTGAATCCTCCCCTCATCGTCATCCTGAACTTGTTTCAGGATCTCCCCTGTCATTAACGGGCGCACCACTCTGTCATTAACGGGCGTGTCGACCGTAGGGCGACCAGTCCCGTTAATCTCCTCCCATTCTTTAAAAAAAACACCATCCTTACCAAATCCTCCCCTCATCGTCATCCTGGAATCGAAGATGAGCAAGCTTGTCGCGCTCCATTTATTTCAGGATCTCCCCTGTCATTAACGGGCGCACCACTCTGTCATTAACGGGCGTGTCGACCGTAGGGCGACCAGTCCCGTTAATCTCTCACTCAGAACTCAAGGATACAAAATCCCCTTAAACGTCTTTTTTACCATCCTCTTCTCTCCTGACTTAATTTTTCAATCAAATCTTCAATCGTTCTATTGACATCTCCGGTTAGTGATGTTACATTGTTGTCTGTGGTGTTTTGAAGAGCAGAAAATCGTGCAACTGCCGGGCGCGTTATCTGAATGTGGTTGTTGACATTTTGATAACGAGGTGCTGATGATGAGTGAGTGCGTCCATCCAAGATACCCCTTATATCAAGTTCTTTAATTTCTCGATTTGGTTTCCGATAAACACTCTTAATCACAGTTCGTCGTTCATCTTTGAGATTTTGCCCCCAAAATATTTTTGATCTATCTTTGATGGCCACCTCTTTTTGCTTAATGTCATGATCAAGCATCATTTTTTGTTTGCTTTGCTCCAATTGCATCAGCATCAAATTTGCAGCCCTGCGCTTAAATAAAGTGCAATAGAAAATAATAAATAGCGCCATACAAAGCCATCAAAGCAAATGGCATCAAAATCATAATTATATATTCCGACACATTAACTTTTCTTTTCAGTCGCGGTAACATATAAACAACGCACAAAATGGCCATTGCAAACATAACACACAAAAACGGAATATTCAAAACTTGCGGCAAAATCGGCATTTTTCCGCTTCCATCATAAGAAACTATAAAATTTTCATAAATTAAAAATTTTAAAAATTGCACTCCGATAAAAGCAACAAAACAAAATGACAAAAATTTTACACTTATTTTAATGAGATCAAAACATTTCAAAAAATATCGTTTCATCACCCTTGAAACCCCATCAATACGTTCCACATTTATTTTATATAATTAACCTATCTTTGTTATTAAATCCTTTATATTACCAACATTTTTTTCGATATTTTACTTTCAATGGTATATTTCGTCCATACTTTCTCATTCTACTCGCAAATTCATCCATATCATCCGTTAAATCAATACATCCGCTTGAGCCATAGGTACTCCCTCCATGTATCGAAAAATTACGACATTAAATGCGTTTGCTATCAACTGATGAATTTGCAAAATCGTTTCCATGACCTTTCCCTGCCCGTCATCGTATGAAAAACAGACATCCGTATCAAGTCCAAAAATCATATGACGTAACTTGTCCGTTTTAAGCATTTTAACAGCTAAATCAACGGCTTATTACCATCCTCTTCTCATCCGCCTCAGCTTTTCAAGCAATTCTTCTAATTCCTCTTCTTCCGGACTTTTCACAGGCATAATATTGTTGTACGGATTCTGCCAAAAAGCATCTGACTGAACCCCGTTTTGCCCCAAGCCCCCTTGCGATAAATTATCTTTCGGCATAAATTTATTTTGAGCAACATATCCAACTGATGATGTATCTTCAAAATTTTTTACTAAATTTTCCCATCCTGAACTATTGACACCATTATTTATAGGTGTTATATAGTCTTTTGGAATTTGTTGAAGAGCAGAAAGGCGAGCTGGCACCGCAGGTTTGTTTTCTGACCTGCGAACGACTGATGAGGGATCGCGCCGCCCCTCCAATAAATTCCTTAATATATTTTTCCCATCCCCGTTCTTTGAGCTCATCCAAACAATTCATCTTCGGCTATGTATTCGCATATTGCGTCCATTTGTTCATCATCATAATCTTTTATTCCGGTCGGTGTGACTTTAATATCGTGTGAAAAACTTTTATTCCCACCGCTGTACAATATATCATTAAATACCGGATTTTGAAATTTCTCCGGTACCTCTCCCGCAATCGCTTCAAAACCCATCATTAACCCCAACGCAAAAACAATCTTCTTCATTTATTTTTCTCCTACTGCCAAGTGTTGATTTTCTTTTCCCATTTTCCGGGGATATACTTATCCCATCCTCTTTCCTTTAATTCATCCAGACAATTCATTTTCGGTCCGCCATCTTGAAAATCCTTCCACGTATCTTTCTCTCCGTCACATTGAAGAACATTGCTGAGATTTGATATCGGGGCATTGTTTCCGGATGATTCTATTTTCCCGTTTTTTACCTCAAAACTACAATTCCAAACTTCACACCATTTTTTTCCGCTGACATTTGTAAAATCTGATTGGTATCGCGCATAAAACATCTCATAAGTTTCATAACCTTTAATAAAATCGGGATACTGACATTTAAGCAAAAAACCTTTTTCATCTTCCACAATATACTCGCAAACGCCACTTGTTTCAGGATAATCATAATCTGTAATTGACGTCGGCGTTACCCTGATATCATGGGAAAACGGTCTATTCCCATTGCTATAAAGCATATCATTAAATATCGGGTTTTGAAACTTCTCCGGCGCCTCTGTCGCAACCGCCTCAAAACCCATCATCAACCCCAACGCAAAAACAATCTTCTTCATTTATTCCAAGCCCCCTGAAATATATTTATCCCAGCCCCGCGCCTTAAACTCCTCTAAACAATTCATATCCGTATCATTTTGCCAATAATCCTCTTCATCCGCACAATTATCGACCTTACTTAGCTGCAATCTTGGCCTCAAATCATACCCTTCCCATTTTTTTTCTTTTCCATGCCAAAAAAATGTACATCGCCACACGTGACAATACACTCCATCACCCACTTTTCGAAAATCTGATCTATACCGAATATAAAACATTCTGTATGTACCATATTTCGGCTCATTACTATCTGCCTCTTTACATTTAAGTAAAATTGCTTTTTCATCTTCAGCAATATACTTGCATATCTCGTTGCCATACTCATTGTCATAATCTGTAATTGATGTCGGAGTCACTTTAATATCATGCGCAAAAACTTTTTTTCCGGCACTATAAAGCATATCATTAAATATCGGGTTTTGAAACTTCTCCGGCGCCTCTGTCGCAACCGCCTCAAAACCCATCATCAATCCCAACGCAAAAACAATCTTCTTCATTTCTTTTCTCCTTTTTGATAATAATATACATATTTTCTGTTAAAACAATCTTTCTTATCTTTCATCCAATAATTTTTTTACCATCCTCTTCTCATCCGCTTCAACCTTTTCAGCAATTCCTCTAAATCTTCCTCTTCCTGACTTTTCACAGGCATAATTTGGCTGTATGGATTTTGCTCCAAAGCATTAGGCTGAAGGCCATTTTGCCCCAAGCCCCCTTGCGATAAATTATCTTTCGGCATAACCGCATTATTTTCCCGAAACGGATTATTAAAAAGACCTTGAACAGTATTTTGCCTTTTTTGACCGACACCGTCTCGGTGTAAATTACCCTGTACACCGGCGACATCTCTATTTTTTAGTCCCATACTGAGCCCCGGCCAATATCCGTTTTTAAGCAAATCATCATTGATTTCCTTTTCCAGATACCGCATCGGATTGGCTTTTAATTCCTCTTTAAATTTCAACGGACTCTTATCAATTTGCTGATGGTCATACAAATCAATCAATTTGAATTTTTCGCCGCCCAGATTATATTGCATATCAATCAGCCCCGTTTGCGCATCCGGATTCAAATCTTTATAAAAATCCATTTTAAGATTGTTCATATTCTTTTCCGCTTCCGGCAAAGCCGTCTTTCGAATATACTTTTTGGCAATATCTTCTAATTCCTCTTCTTGAAAATACGGCATTTCTTCGCTATACATTGCATAATATGCACTTTTTTGCTGATTGGGGCGCATATTACTATTTTCCTCCTTTTCACAAAACGCATCCAATTTTTTGATAAAATCTCTTTTTTTCTCTTCATCCCACGCCGGATTGTCGTCGCTGGCCGGCGCATTTTGAGAAGTCATTGTCAAATCTTTAATTTTGCTATAATTAGGTATTCGATAACCGACACCGACCGTATTTTTACCCTTATCATCGCAATACGGCCTTTGAGAATATCCCTCAATACCATCTTTTTTCAAGTGTTCATAAGCTTTTTGAACGACTCTTTCCTCTTCTTCTTCGCGTTCCAACTCTTCCAATGCTTCCTGCCGCGCTCTTTCTTCTTCTAAAAGCCGCGCTTTTTCTTCCTCTTCGCGTCTTCTTTCTTCTTCTAAAAGCCGCTCTTTTTCTTCTTCCTCTTCGCGTCTTCTTTCTTCTTCCTCTTGCCTTCTGCGTTCCTCTTCTTCTTCGCGTTTTTTTCTTTCCTCTTCTTCTTCATAAGCGTCAAAAATCGCCGCAATTTCATCCCATAATCTCATTGTCTAAAATCCTTTTACATATCCCGTTGTCACATTACAATCCGTTTTGCCGTTATTTGCCATTTGCTTTTGCTTTAATGCAACCTGCAAATCCATTTCGCGCTCTTTTAAGCGCACCTTATCGTCCGCCTCTTTTTGTTTCAAGGCAAATTCCGCCTCTTTGATGGCCACCTCTTTTTGCTTAATGTCATGATCAAGCATCATTTTTTGTTTGCTTTGCTCCAATTGCATCAGCATCAAATTTGCAGCCGGCGCATTCGGTTTATTCAAATCTTCCTCGATTTTTTTAAAAGTCTTTTCAATCACGGGGGCATAAATTCTGGCATTGGGCAGGCTTGCCGTTAAATTTTCAAGCATCTGCCGATAAAGCCCTAAAAGCAAAGGCTGTGAAGATACGACATTAAATGCGTTTGCTATCAACTGATGAATTTGCGAAATCGTTTCCATGGCCTTTCCCTGCCCGTCATCGTATGAAAAACCGACATCCGTATCAAGTCCCAAAATCATATGACGCAACTTGTCCGTTTTAAGCATTTTAACAGCTAAATCAACGTCTTTTTTCGCATCGTCTTTGCCCGCAAAAGCTTTAAGCTTTTCAACGCTGAAACGCTCACAAATAATTTCCGCCTTAATTTTCAATAAATCTGTGATAAAGCGCAAAATATCATTTTGCCTGTCCTGATTTCTTAAAGTTCCGAAATTCGTTTTTTTAGCCACGGCCGTTGCCGTCTCAACCTTGTCTGAAGCACCGCGCATAATATCCGACACACCGGTCATTTCATAAATTTGATTCATAATATCCGCTCTGCGCGATGCCAAAGCCTGCAATGCCGCGATATATTGTTCAATCGGTGCAAAATCAATAATACCCTGCAACCCGCCGTTTTCTTTTAACTTATCAAAATCGCTCAAACCGACCAAAGTCACTTCTTTGTTTAAGATACTTGCAAGCTCCGGAAACGCACTATCATAACAGCCCGAAACTTTGATGGCCTGCATCACAAGCCCCATACGCGTCGTCACGCCGGAAAGCTCATCAAGCAAAGGCTTCAATTCGACATAATCCGGAACGGGTATAAGCCCGTCATTGGCAAGACCGGCATAAAGCGGCTTAGGCATCGGAAAAAATCCGTCAATTTTCATCACATCCTTGACAACTTTTAAGAATTTGTTCGGACAATCTTTCGTCAAATACAAAATACGCTCGCCCGCTTTGTCAAAAATTTCATAAACCAAAAAAGCCTTGTCATCGCTGTCCTGATTATCACCCAAAACTCCGTCAAGCGCCTTTTTGCCGAATTTTTCTTTAATTTCATCCGCGCTCATATAAACTTTACGCGCAACCCACGTACAATCTTCAAAAACATTGACTTTTTGCGTATCAGCAATAAAGTCCTGAGGATTGATATAAACGGTTTCCACCTTTTCATCGTCCAAAATTTCAAAGCCCGCCGCACATTTTTTAAACGTCGGCACATAGCGCTCAAAGGCGATACCACACCCCAACATCAAAAAATCGTTTCTGACATACTTCATAATGCTGTCAAAATCAAACTTTTCCATATTGCGCTCAAGTGCCGCCGCCAAAATCCGACACGCAATCCCCGCAACTTTCGTATCCGAAACATGCTTTTGCTCAACATAAGGCTTCGGTGCCTTAAAATACAAAAACGGCTTTAACGTTTCAATCGTTGACCAGAAAACATTTTGCTTGTTTCTTGATTTTTCGTTTTTATAATAGCTTCTGATTTCTTCGGTCAGCTCATAATACGGCGCATACAAGGCTTCCGCATCTTCAATTTTTTTAATCCAATTTTGAACTTCATTTGTCATTTTCTACCCCTTAAAAACAATTTGAACGGCATGATTGCCGTCAAGATTAAACTCATTTTTTGCCAAACAAATATCCTTTGGCGCCGTTTCCAAACCAAATCGCTTTTTAAGCTCCTTTTGATATTCGTTATACTCTTCTTCATAATCCAAACCGCTACGCTTTAAAAATCGCCAAATAATCCCAAGCTTAACAAGATACGCATCAAAAATCGGCACATCCGTATTTTTGCTTAAAACGCTTTTCGGCTCTAAAGTTTTGGCATCAATACACACGGCATTTGATCGGTACATAAACACGATTTGAATACCGTCTCCCGGATCATTTAAAAAGCGGAAACCGTTGTTTTCAACCTTAAATGCAATTTCAACACCGCCGTTTGAAAAATATTTTTCACGCATAAAATCTTCACTTGTCAAAGCCCCGATAACTTTCTTTAAGCCGTCTTTGACGTAAATCGTGTTGTGCACCAACGCATAAAAATCAAGGACAATCTCATCAAAAGCATAAAACGTCTTGCCACTTACCGTGTAAAAAGAAGCCTCTTTGATTAAAGCCTGCCAATCCCCGAAACGCATCAGACTATCAAGCTCCGTTTTAGCAACCGACAAAAAGACGGCATTGTGTTGCACAGCCTTATCAAACAAATCATCAGGCCTTGCTGCGGCAGTCATATCCGCCGCTTCCTGACAAATACTTAAAATATCAATCATATTATTCTCCTTATAAATTCTTTAATCTTCCAAAATCGCCAAAAGCGAATTTTGCCGCACAACAACCACATTTTTTTCAATTGTCGGCAGCTCATCAAAAGCATGAAACATCACTTTGTCCCCAACTTTGACAGCCCTCACCTCCGGCCCGACGGCAACAACATGCCCGACACTACGCACATCAGCAATGTCATCAGGCATCAAAATCCCGCCTTTGCACTTTTCTTTTTCTTCCAATCTGATAAAAACTCTGTCCATCACAGCTTTCATTTTTTCCTCTCTTAAAAATAGAATCCATATTGAATCCTCCCCCTTGAGGCTCTTTTTTTTGAATCCTCCCCCTTGAGGGCGTGAGGATGAAAAATACCCGTGATGGTATTTTTCACCGCAAACGGCGACGTTTTGTTTTTTTCTAAGGAAGCGAGAAGCG
>CADAAN010000036.1 GCA_902785935.1 uncultured Pseudomonadota bacterium | reverse complement strand
GAGATTTTATCGCGGATACGCTCGCCGCTGACTTCGCGCTCAAATTGCGCAAACGACAGCAACACATTCAAGGTCAGCCGGCCCATCGAATCATAGGTGTTGAAGTTTTGCGTTACCGAAACAAACGACACTTTATACTCGTCGAACAACTCCATCATCTTGGAAAAATCAGTCAGCGAACGGGTTAGACGGTCGATTTTATAGACCACAATCATATCAACTTTGCCGGCCCGGATGTCTTCGAACAAGCGTTTGAGTGCCGGGCGATTCATGTTTCCGCCGGAATAACCGCCGTCGTCATAATGTTCCGACAGCGCCTCCCAGCCTTGATGCACCTGCGACTTAACATAATTCAGCCCGGCTTCGCGTTGCGCTTCTAGGGTGTTAAACTCTTTTTCCAGTCCTTCGTCCGTCGATTTGCGCGTATATATGGCGCATTTGATACTCTTTATAATGTCTTCGCTCATGTTAACCTCTCTTTTCCGATAGTCCGAAAAAACTGTAACCCGAACAGTGCCGACCGGTAATTTGCCGTGCCACCGCGGTCAAAGTCTTATAAATTTTGCCGTTATACTCAATTTGCGCCGCACCTTTAATGCGCACGCGATGTTCCACGCCGTTATGGATTTTTACCAAAATCGTACCGACACTCGGTAAGCGTTCGTCTTTGATAAAAATCGGATTCCGGTATTCTTTCGAATTAAACATTTTAACCAGCATATTTTTTGTTTCCGGTTTCAAACCGCCGTATTTCAATTCCTGTAGCCTGTATCCGATACGGGATACGAAAAAAGCCTTACTGTTTGAACAATAAGGCTTATCACGGATAGTCCTCTAAATTTTTCCAATTCATGGCATTCCTTTCTGTTGAACAATGAATGCTTGCTTTTCCTGAAAAATCAAGTCATTTCTTCAAGAAAAAACAGGCATAAAAAAAGGCCCTCGGAATTGCTCCGAAGGCCGGTTAAAATAGTCCGTTTAAAACGCAAAAAACGTGCGAAATTTGGTTTGCACACGTTTCTCCCGAATTATACCAAAAAAAGTAGTAAAAAATGGCAAAAATGTAAACCCTTAATTTGTACACTACAAATTTCTTGTGGGTAACTTTGTTAACATTTATACTACTTTTAAAACGAAAAAACGTGTGGAATCTGATGCTCACACGCTTCTCCCGAATTATACCAAAAAAACTAGCATAAAATGGCGAAAATGTTCTATCACAAATTGTTACAAATGCACTTTTTTGTGGATAACTTCGTATATTTTATACTTTTAAGAGTATAACCCATTGATTCAAAATGTTTTTATACTCCACCGCCGATTATACCGTTCAATGTAGCAAAAAACAGCAAATGTGTTCACGGATTTTTTGTGCGCACAATTTTGTTGTTAACATTTATACTACATTTAAAACGAAAAAACGTGTGAAATCTGATGTCCACACGTCTCTCCCGAATTATACCAAGAAAAGTAGCATAAAACGCTTGCATTGTCACGCACTAAAATGTCAATGACAAATAAGACAGCGATTATTTTTTGTCATTTGCTCTTTTAAGGGTGCAAAATAAATACGAATTATGTCATTGCATTATTGCTGTTTTTATATCTTTCTGGGTAGTTTTTGTAATTTTCTGGGTAGTATTTTTGCATCTCGCGACTATCAACTTTAAAGGTATCCGGTTTCGCCTTTGGGATATGTTTCCCCAGTATATGGCACATTTTGGAACAAAAATCGAGATATAGCGGAATTATATCGCAAATTCAAAGGATTAAAAAGAGAGTGATTTTCCACTACCGTTTCAGGCGTTTTAGTACAAACAAGGAATTTTTCATAAAATACCAAAAAGATACGCGACCAGACCATTTTATAAATTTTTGCAAACATAGCGCAAAATCGGGGCTTTCACGGTATAAAAAAATACCCACCGCTTAAGGTAGGTATTTTTCATTGGTCGGGAGTATAGGATTCGAACCTACGACATCTTGCTCCCAAAGCAAGCGCTCTACCAGGCTGAGCTAACTCCCGAAAATTCAATTTCGGTTTTTATAATAATTTTTTTTCGGGTCGCAATCTGTCTACGACATCTTGTCTTGCTCGTTGCTTTATAAGAAAAGCAACTTCGCTTCGGTCACTTGTTTTGTAATTTTTCTTGCAGTCGCTCATCGCTCCTTTAGAAAAAAACAAAACTTCGCCTCTTGCGGTAAAAAATACCATTAAGGGTATTTTTTATCCTCGAGCCCAAAGCAAGCGCTTGACCCAAGCTGAGCTAACTCCCGAAAATTCAATTTCGGTTTTTATAATAATTTTTTTCGGGTCGCAATCTGTCTACGACATCTTGTCTTGCTCGTTGCCGAAAGGCGACAGAACCCGCATGACTACGTTTTATATCAGCTAATTTTCAAAATGCAAGACTTTTTTATTCAAATTTTATAAAAAATGTGCTTGACAAAGCTTTAAAAAAAGAACTAAACTAGAACATAATTTGTTTTGAAAGGTAAAATATGCTCACTGTCAAACAGTATAAGCTATTGATGTTTATCAATAAAATAACAAAAGAAACGGGATGTTCTCCGTCATTTGATGAAATGAAAGATGCCATCGGTCTTAAATCAAAATCAGGTATTCATGCATTGCTTTCGGCGTTGGAAGAACGGGAGTTTATCAGAAAATTGCCCCATAAAGCGCGCGCGCTTGAGGTTTTGCGTTTGCCTAAATTTAAGCCTTCCGCCATTTTGGAAGAAGAAAAAAAGCGCGAAATTGCTTTGCAAAACGCAGCCGCGCAAATTCCGCTTTACGGCAAAATTGCGGCAGGAACACCGATTGAAGCGATTGCCAATGAAACGGAAATGATCCATGTTCCGTTTGAAATGGTTTCAAAAGGGCGCTATTACGCCTTAAATGTTGAGGGCGATTCGATGATTGAGGCCGGCATTTTAGATGGTGATACCGCAATTATCAAAAAAACGGACACGGCAGACAATGGGGCTATTGTCGTAGCACTGGTTGACAATCATGAGGCAACATTAAAAGTTTTGCAAAAAAAAGGCAGTGATGTTTGGCTTGTGCCGTGCAATAAAAATTATCAAACACGTGTTTTAGGGGCTGGGCGCGTCAAAATCCAAGGTGTCTTGAGTTCAATTATCAGGAATTATCACTAAAAGGGGTATGGGATATGGTTAATGTTGTTATTTATTCAAAAAATAACGATTTTTCAACTGATTTAGAAGCGCAAATTAATTCTTTGGGTGAAAAATACACATCTGATAATAATCAGCCGGCAGATATAATGATCTTTGATGAAGACACATCTTTGCTTGATTCTTTAAGGCAAAAAAATAATCGTATAGCGGTTTTTGTTTTGCTTGGGAAAGGAGCTAAAAAACAACCTGATACTCCGTTTATTAAATATGTGATGAAACCGATTGTGCTGAGCTCTTTTTTAGATATGCTTAAATCATCGCTCAATATGATTTTGAGTTCTAAGGCTGGAATTTTAACGTTTAACGGGTATGAACTTTCGCCGCTTGAAAAAGAAATTAAAAATCTTCGCACGGGCAAATATGTCAAGTTGACTGAACGAGAGGTGCAAATGCTTTTGTATCTGTATAAGGCAAAAGATAAAAGTACGACTAAAAGTGATTTATTAAAAGAAGTTTGGGGTTACAGTCCGGACGTATCTACACATACGGTAGAAACGCACATTTATCGCCTGCGCCAAAAGGTTGAAAAAGATGATACTTGGCCGATGCTTATTTCAACTGAAAATGGTGGTTATCGGCTTGTTTGTCCGTAAAATTTGAGCCGGTATTTTGAGTGTTCAAATTTTGAGGCTCTACCATTAAAGATTCTTCAAAATTGCAGGCAAAATCGCCGGCCATATTGTTGTCATAATCGCAACCACATTTATTATCTTCTGAACATGTACAGCTGTTGGCGTAATCATAATGGCATTTTTGTTGCATTTTATTCTCCCTTAACAGGGTATAAATAAGCACTTTAACACGCGCATAAAAGACAGACTTTTGTTTTATATTGACGTTTGAAAGTGTCTTATCTTTTTATAAATTTTCAAATCAGGCATAAAATCCCTTATCTTCGGTATAAAAAACAATGCGTGCTTCGGCATTTTTGATTTTTTCACTCAGCGTTTCGGGGCATATTTTTAAAAGTGCAAAGCGTATAACGGCACCATGTGCGACGACACAAAGATTTTGCGTGTCAAGGTGTGTCTTCAAATAGCGCTCAATAGCATGCATAAAACGCTTGCGAGCATTAGCTTTTGTTTCACCTTTTGGGTATGAAAGCGTATCATATTTCGGGTCAAATGAGCTGTATGCATTGAATAAATCCATACCGTTTTTAAAGGATGTACCAGCGGTTTGATAAGGAGGATTAAAAACCATTGTTTGTAAATCTTCCACCTTTACACCCTCATAAATACCATTTGAAAATTCCATTAAATCGGCATCGCAAATAATCGGTGCCGGTATCTGAGAAGCAATGATGGAGGCCGTATCTTTAGCGCGCTTTAAGGTTGAGCATAAAATGGCATCAAATTCAACGTTTTGGCTTTTGAGATGAAGCGCACAGTCAAGCGCCTGCTTTTTGCCGAGCTCGGTTAAATCTGTTTCAATCTGACCGGCAATTCTATGTTCTTTGTTAAAAAATGTTTCACCATGGCGTATCAGATAAATTTTAGTCATTTGATGCCTTTAGTTCTTATCCTTTCATAAAAGTATTATACGAAAGATTTATTTTGACGCAAGAAAAAATCCATGGATTTAATACAATTTTTCATCATCGATGATATATTGTATGTTTCGGCTACATTTTATGCAGAATTTAGTATACATATGTCAATCGGTGCGCTAAATTTACTTCATTTTTTGATTGAAATATTGTATTTTTTAGTTCAGGGATATTTTTTTGTGTTAATGAGGACAATGCAGTCAAGTATTCCCCATCAGAATTTTTTACACTTTCTAGACGAAGCTCTCCATAATTTAAAAGTGCAAAATGTCTGATTTCAGAATCTTTTTTAATCTGATTTCCTTTATTCTAAAAACACAAAAAAAGTCGCACCTTTAAGAGCGACGGGGTGTTAAGAAATCAAGGTTAGGAAATGACTCTTGTGACCTTTAGAAAAAACTTGTACATTCGCCACAAGCACCCCGACAAATTCCCGGGGATAATCATTCTTTAAAATAAAAAAGAACACTATAAAATTACAGTGTTATCCTCACTGCCTAACCAAGAGCTTCCTACAGCTCCGCACCCTTTTGGGTACTGAACAGAAAAGCCAAACCTTTTCCATCCACTTTGATTATGTCACATAAAAATCTTGATGTCAAACAAAAAAATCATAATCAATCAATTTTCATAAAAAAATAAAATATCATGCTTGATTTTTGGTATTTTTTCAGCTATCAAGTGATTTGAAACACAAAACAAGGACGATAACGATGGACATTTCAGCACCTAAATTTTTCGGTAGACGTAAAGGCCGCACCATCAGAAAAGCTAAAAGCTTTTTGCTTGAGCATTTTTTGCCTCAAGTTCAAATTGACGGTGCGGCAGAACTTGATAAAAAACACCTTTTCGATACCGATTTTGATGAAATTCATCTCGAAATCGGTTTTGGCGACGGTGCACATTTGGCAGGTATCTCTGCCTTGAAGAAAAACGTCGGATTTATCGGTGTCGAGGTTTTTCAAAACGGTGTAGCACATTTGCTTTCATTGATGACCGGGGTTAAAGATGCCGCGCACATGGATGAAAATATCTCTCTTTTAGTTGATAGAGCGGACAATGTACGCATTTTTGACGATGATGTGCGTTTGTTGTTTCAAAAAATTCCTGACGGATTTTTTGATAAAATTTATTTGCTTTTTCCTGATCCGTGGCCAAAAAAAAGACACGCGGACCGTCGCTTTATTAATCCCGATAACTTAAAGGCTTTGGCTCGCATTTTAAAATCAGGCGGTATTTTGCAAATCGCCACCGATCACCCGATTTATAAACGGCACGTTTTGCGCACAATGCACGCAAACAATGATTTTGTGTGGACGGCAAAGACATCAAATGATTGGCGTTATCCGCCACAAGATTGGGTTGAAACAAAGTATCAAAAAAAGGCCGTAAAAGAAGGACGAACGCCTGTCTTTTTTGAATATCGGCGTTTATAAAAAGTCATTTTAACGAAAAAAACGCGAGAATTTGTATCCCGCGTTTTTCTTATTAAATGAGGATTCTTTTCTGTCATTTCAGATCCTTTTGTCTGTTGTTATCAGACTTTTAAACGTCATCACTATTTTCTGCGGCACACAAAATATTCAAGGCGTCTTCAATTTTTTTTCAAAGCCTTAATATAAAATCAAAGCTGATATTTTAATCCCCCAAACGCTATAGGCGCAAGGGGGAGAACGATAAGGAAGATCTCTTGATCCCAGCACATTAAAAACGTTGAGGTGGGACGACGTTTGTTGTTTTATCTGTACCTGATTTTTACATGGTTTGTTGTACCTGCGATTTCATTTGCCTCATCAATCGTATAAATGCGCTTGCCTTTAAAACCTAAAAAGTTGCCGTCTTTGTCATAAATTGTTGTGCTGCCATCTGCATTTTTAACCTCGGTGTTTGAGCTTTTAGGTGTTGCTTGAACCATGTTGTATGAGCCTTCCTCATATCCTGCTTGAGCCATATTGGCTTTGCATTTTTCTAAATCACCAGAGCAATGAATAGTTATTTTGCTCATATCAAGATCTCCAAATACAGATGCAATGTCTTTATACAAAGGTTGATAATATGTTTCTACATCAATACATTCAGGAGCTTCTTCAATACAAAATCCTTCACTTAATAAATGGTCACGATATGCTTTTGCTTGTTCGTATAACTCAAGGCTGATTTCGCCATTGGCATACATTTCATCCATTCTGTTAAAAGGTATTTCGTCTCCATAATGTGAATCGAAGTAGTGTAAGGCAAGAGTGTCCGGCACTGTAATCTCTTTTAAATTTTCTAAGCCGCCGAAAAATTGCTGTTCAATTTCAGCATTTGGCAAGACCAATTTTTCTAAATTATGCATTTCTCTAAACGCACCACCACTGAGTGATGTGACAGAATCAGGAATAACAAGCTCTGTTATATCTGTATCAGCAAACGCACTACCACCTATTGATGTAACACCGGTTGGAACGGTAAATTCTTTTAAACCTGTATAAGCAAACGCCCCATCACCTATTGATGTAACACTATCGGGCAATGTTACTTTTTCGAGCGAAGCAACTGGACTGGTATCATACTGTCCTTCATTAGAATATAAAAAGCTTCCAGGAATTGAATTGACGTTTCCTGTTATTGAGAGGTTTGTAACGCCGCTTAGCAGAGGGCGATTCGCTATTGATACATCATCATAAAATGTTAAAGTTGGTAAATCGACAGCATTTCCTTCTGTTGGCGCGTAAATAGAAACATCCTTACCATCATCTGATACACTGATATATAAATTTGAGCTGTTGTTTAATATTTCAGTATCGCTTCGAGCCGCATCTAAAAACCATTCTTTATCACCAGCGTATCTAGCATATTCTGAATTAGCGAATTCTTCAATTTTCTGATTGGCAAAATCTGCCAATGTCATACAATTTGCCGCACCATAGCAATTCTGATAATTATCTACGGCATATACATTTGCTGTTTCTAAAGCCGTGCCGAGCATTAACGCGAATATAAATTGGTTGTTTTTCATATTATTTCTCCTGTTTTTCTTAATACCTTAAAAACAAAAAATTTCCATTTCGAGTAATCAAAACGGAAGAGGAGCTCATAAACTGTAACAGCACAGATGAATTTATTCGTCACAAAATGCGCTTATCTCATTCACTCCTCTAAAAAGGAGCATCAGCTGTTAGTGTGTTTATGAAACACCGCAACCATCTCGGTTACGCTTTTATGATGGCATAAAAAAATTTGAAAGTCAAATAAAAAATTAACATTAAAAAAGCGCCCGTTTTTTTCACGAGCGCATTTTTTAAAGAACCGTTTTGTTTTTTTAAGCGGCTTTGCTCATATAGCGGCTTGCAAATTCATTCATCTTGCTGATGATGTATGTTTGTTCTTCGCTTGACAAATACGGATGCATCGGAATGCTTAACACTGTCTTTGAAAGCTTTTCACAAACAGGCAAGCTTCTTGTGTTCCACTTTGCATAAGCCGTCTGTGTGTTGACCGGTCTCGGATAGTATGCACCGCAACCGATGTTATTTTCTTTCAAATAAGCCATCAATTCATCGCGGTTGTCGCAATTGATTGTGTAAAGAGCATAAGCTGATTTGCAACCATCCAAAACACGCTGTTTTCTGAAATATGGTGATAATTCATTGTCATAACGTGATGCAATGGTGTATCTGTCCTGAAGTTCTTTTTTGAAAACAGTCATCTTTTGCATCAAAACAGCAGCTTGGAAAGAGTTCATACGACCAGTCATACCGAGGCGGACGTTATCATAATGATCTTCAGGGCTCATACCATGATCACGGCATGACTGAACAAGTGCATTTTCACTTTCGTTGTTTGTAAACACGGCACCACCGTCACCATATGCCGCCAAAGGTTTTGTCGGCTAGAATGATGTTGCTGTCATGTCGGCAATAGAACCTGCATTTTTGCCTTTATAAACAGAACCGTAAGACTGGCAAGAATCAGACAAAACTTTCATACCGTTTTCATGTGCGATTTTGATAATTTCATCATATTCGCAAGGTGAACCGAAAATATCAACCGGAATAACGACTTTTAAGTTTAATTTACCGGCAGCCTTAACTTCAGCAATCGCGCGTTTCAAATCTTCAGGATCCATATTGTATGTATCCGGCTTTGAATCTACAAAAATCGGTGTTGCACCAAGCAAAACAGGCGCTTCGGCAGATGCAACAAATGTAAATGATGACACAAATACGGCATCACCCTCTTTGACACCCCAAGCCATCAAAGCAAGTGTCAAAGCATCCGTACCGGAACCACAGGTTGAGCAATATTTTGTGCCGGAATATTCAGCAAGTTTTGTATCCAATTCTTTTGTTTCAGGACCTTGGCAATAAGCGCCATGGTTCAAAATCGTTTTAAAAGCATCTAAAAATTTTTCCTGACCGATAACTTTTTGTGAAGTTGCACAGTCAAAAATACCAATCATCTTAGAAGGTTGATAAGACATTTCTTTTTTTCCTTTGTTAAAGTTTCAAACTGTGGTGGATAATATGTTATTTTCATACAACTTTCAAAACACAATTCGTTTCTTGATTGTAATATTTTAAAAGCGGTATTTTGTTAATAATCAAAATCTTTATCGGAAAACAGCGAAAGCTCGACAACTTTTTCCTGCGTTTTAGGCTTTTGAGGTGCAAACTTGCTGTCAGGTCCGTATAAGCCTCCTTTTGCAAAGGCACCTTGAGGGCCGAGCAATCGTTTTTTGTCATTCGAGCGGATAAGGGACTGATTTAAAGCATCAACCTCTTGTTGCCACCATTTAGATTCATTTTTGAGCTCAAAATCATAAAGAGATTTTATTTGCTGAGCAATATCGCGTTTAAGTTCTCTATGAATACGACCTTTTAATGAAGGCGTCATTTTATACCCGTCACCTTTGATAAAACCGCGCACATCTTCCGGATTATGAGAACCGACAAGATTATAAAGTTGGATATAAAGAGCAATCTGATCCATTGTAGGTTTAGGTGTGTATAGTTGGCTTATTAAATGATAAAATTGTTTTTGTTCTTTATCTTTTTTAAGCTCTTTTTTGACTTGTCTCTCGGCTTTCTGCTCAAGCGGTATGGCATTTAATTCATGCAAACGTCTGTTAATCAAAATTCTGATTTTTTTATCGGTTTTATCAGGTGAATCAAAAAGAGGAAGAACCCTTTGCAAATGGACGGAAATATCACGTTTTGATGAAAGAGCTGGGGCGTATAAATATTTTGTTTCGACTTCAAATGTTTGAATTTTTTGAGCCAAATCAGGTGAGAATTTTTTTGTAATGGCGACAATATCTTTTGCGCGCGCGTCAAGAACATCTTTTATATCAATAACATAAACACGTTCCGGCTCATCACGATAATAACCTGTCCCTTCTTCCGAGCTTTCTTCTGTTATCCATTTGGGTGCAACATCAGTTGTTCGGATGCCTGATATTTCAGATAAATAATCAAGAGATTTCGAGCCGGCAAGATGCGATTCTTGGTATGGATTAAGCATTTCTCGATATTCGGTAGAAACATCTTCTTCAAGGCGCTTAAAAACATACGTTCTAAAAATTTCATCTTCATTTTGCATATGATACCCCTTCATAAATTAGATTTTTTTCACCATTTTTGCAAAGGTGATGCCCTGCTCTTCAAAAAGATTTCCTTCTTGTTTGAAGCCTAATTTTTCATAAAAAGCGACAACAGAGAGCATGGCATGCATCACAACTTTGGTGTATCCGGCCTCTTTGGCTCGTTTTAAGGCATATTCAACCAAAGCCCTGCCGACACCTTCGCCTTGATGGACGCTGTCAACAGCCACCTGCATCATGCGGATTTCTTTGTCATTAACCGGTGCTAATATCAGCCCGCCGATGAGTTTGTCGTCCAAACTTTCAACGCAACCGATGTGCAGATAAGAAATTTCTTTATCTCTGAAAGAATCAAGAAATTTTAAGCCGAGCGGCTCAAGTAAAACCTTATATCTCAATTCCACAAGCTCATCATAGCGCATTGAACCGAAATCAACATCTATCATTTTTTTCATACCAAGCACTCCAATTCCAAATTTGTCTATATTAAAACATATTTTTGAATGATTTTCAATAGAAAATATAATGAAAAAAATCCCTCACCGATTTTGTGAGGGATAAGGCGTTATTTATATCTAAGTTTGAAGATCGGTTTAGCAAAGAAAATCAGATGATATTATAATCCCCCCCTCTAGCATTGCTTTTTCAAAGCAATGCGTCGGTCATCGGTTTTGTAACATTTGCGAAACATTGCTGTCGCTTGTTTGCAAATGAACAAAACGCTGTGGTGAAAATATCCATTAAAGGATATTTTCATCCTCACGCCCCCTTGCGCTGTGCAAGGGGGAGAGCTATATCGAAGATGGCTTGACGTCCGGACTGGCGCCGGACGAGCCATGACGGTTGTTGTTTATTTATAACGGAGTTTGAAGGTGTTGCCTGTTTTTTTAGAAAGCTTTGTTGCCTCATCGATGGTGTAGATACGTTTTAAAGAAATTCCGTTTTGCCCGTTTTGCATATCACTAAAAGATTGATAACGTACACCATTTAAAACATATCGCCCATCTGATTGTTTTTGATATGAAATTACAGAAACTGATTTTCCTGCATCCTGAAGACCTTTAATTGCCGCATCGCATTGATTTTTGATATCTTCTTCACAATAAAGATTTTTAAGCAACGCATCATGCCACCCGTCACGAGCATTTCCAAAAGCATTGAGCCCTATATATGTTACAGAATCCGGTATTATCAAATTTTCAAAATTTGTATTAGCAAAAGCGTAGTCACCGATATATTCCAATTTATCACCAAGCTGAAGTGTTGTTAAACGAGCACCACTAAAAGCCTGATCACCTATTTTTTTTAATCCTTCCGGAATATTGATTTGAGAAACCCCATTTTCAAATGAAACAAGTCCCAGCTCTTCCATCGTTGAGGGTAACGAAACACTATCAACTCTTATATCACAAAAAGCCGCTGTTCCAACACTTGTAAATCCTTCAGAAATAGCAATATGCGAAAAATCAGCATCATATTTTTGCCAAGGGGCATTCGTCGGAGTGCACCCTTCTTGTGTACATATTCGTTCAAAATCTTTAATTTTTCCATTTCCCGTCACAGTCAAAGTTTTGCTTGATGTATCAATTTCCCAGTAACAATTTATACCACATGAGCAATCTTCTTCGCAATCATGACTTGAAATAATTTCAGCTTTTAGCGTAGAATGAGAATACGTCCAAAAAACGATCAACATGGATATAAGTATCTTATTTTTCATAATATTTCCCTTTCTTAGAAAAAAAATAAAATCACTTTAGATAAGCTCAAAAGTGACTGGAGTGGGAAACTATACGTAACAATAGTGCGGTATATTGACCGCATTGGTTTTATTTTACCGCCATCCAGTCTTTTGACTTTCAGGCCTGTTACGTCAAAGGGTTTCCCAACCCAGACAGATTTTTTAACCTATCCAATATTTACTTTAACAAGTTTTTGATTTTTTATCAAGCGAAAAAACAAAAATTTATTGCACTGTAAATTAAAAACAGAAAACGAACAGTAGTGAATAAAAAAAGAATCGTGTATTTCTAAGAGTTGAAATTAAAAAAAAGGAAATACACAAAAGAAAAAATCAACATATTAAATTATCCGAAAGGATAAAAATAGAAGTCGGATTGGCGACAAAACAAAGTATAAGAAGCATAGCAAAGCAATTAAGACGCAGTGTATCGAGTATATCTGTTGAAATAAAGAAAGGTTGGTACAAATGTAAATACACAGCTTTAATAGCTGAAAAGCGAGCCATTGCAAGGGCTCAGAACTCACACAAACACTGCAAATTTGGAATGCACCTTTTAATGCCCTGCTGTTCGTTTAGCAACTTTAATCTTCATTTTATATTGCAGTTACACAAACACAAAATAATTTTTTTATATTTTTCTTTATTTTTCAAAACGTTATCCTTGCAAATTGCCAAAATATCAGCGTACTCAACCCCCGCCATTTGGCAAATCAACCTTAAATCTTTGTCATTTGAAAAAAAGTCAATCGCTTCACCTTTAAGCCTTAATTTCTTTTTCGAGCGCCCGCGATTAAAAAAGGCATCTTTCGCCGCCAACTTCAAGACAGCACGAAACAAGCAGCAAATACGATAATTTTTGCCCTTTTCTTTAATCAAGCGGTCAATATGTATGCGGATTTGATCAATATTCATATGTTTTCTCCAATAAAAAGTATTTAATTGATAT